>NZ_JANQDF010000072.1:0-10720 GCF_029891675.1 Anabaenopsis tanganyikae CS-531 | reverse complement strand
TTTGTAGAGTTTGAGTTGTTGGAAGAAATGCAATCTTAACTCTTCCCAATTTTCTGGGTTGATTTGTCCTTGCTCTATCCCATAGCGATTCATAGCCACTAATCTTTGTGGTGTTCCCAGATATGTAGTCAAGCGATCGCTAATTTGGCGTATTCTGGATGATATCACTGGGATTAGCAACTTATTCACCGCTCTTTCCCCAGTTTCATAAGAAAGATAAGTGACAGTGCCAACACTCAGCAGAATGATACCAATATAAGGTACAATAAATAACGTCTTTAGAGGAATTCTGCCGATAAATTTGAGCATCAACTGGGAGTATATAGGCAATAGTTTCATTATTTTTGGTAACTGGGATAATGAGTGAAAATGGGTAAGAATGAAAATTTTATTAATAGATGATGATACTTATTTCAGTAAATTACTCACAAATATTCTTATTTCCTACCGCTATGTAGTCGATGTGGCTACAAATGGTCACATTGGTCTAGAAATGGTAAATCAGTTCAATTATGACTTAATTTTGCTAGATGTACTCATGCCAAAATTAGATGGTTTGAGTGTGTGTCGTCAACTACGTCAGCACGGTTGTCAAGTCCCCATCTTAATGCTCACCGCCAAGGGCGCAGAGGAAGATGTGATTAGAGGTTTAGATGCAGGAGCGGATGATTATGTAGTCAAATCCTGTGATACTCCTCAATTATTGGCGCGAATACGAGCTTTATCCCGTCGAGTACACGAATCAAGTTTAGTGACTTTGGAATGGGGTAACTTATCCCTTAATCCCCAGTTGCTAAAAGTGCAGTATGGAGAGGAATTAATTCAACTCACTCCCAAGGAATTTGGGTTATTAGAATTATTTTTACGCTCCCCCCACAGGATTTTGACCCGTAGAGATATAATTGACAAATTATGGTTAGCAGATGAGTTCCCCACAGATAATGCTGTCACCAATTTAATCAAAGACTTACGACGTAAACTCAAAGCCGCAGGAATCAAAGAAGAAGTCATTGAAACTATTTACGGCTTGGGATATCGGCTTAAAGCTAGAAAAGAAGGGAAATCTGAGTCTCCAGTGGCAACAGTTGACGATATAGCCGAGGGAATCGCGCTTATTGAAGAAATTAAAGCAGAATTTCAAGCTTCCTTACCTGAAAAAATAGCAGAACTCAACACAGCAATCAATCAACTCCAATTAAAAACCAACAACTCGCAACAGCAACAACATATCCTGACCATAGTTCATCGTTTAGCTGGTAATTTGGGTACTTTTGGGTATCCCGAAGGCTCAGAAATAGCACGGGAAATAGAAGCCCTTCTCACACAAGAACATCTGAGCAATGCACATATTACCGAACTCAGTTTTTTATTGGAAGCATTATCACAAGGATTTAGCCCACCAGGAACAACACTACCGCTGAATGATTCCAACATCCGAGAGCATATACCTACTCTCATACCTCCCGATGATTTTAGTCATACTTTAAAGCAAGAATGGCAACGCCTGCGTACACAATATATCCCTCTTGGCTTAATTTTTTGCGCCATTGATGATTTTGAGAAACAACAGCAGAAAATTTACCTTTTACAGCTTGGGCAAACTTTACAAAAGTACCTTACTCCTCCTAGTTTTATCACTTACTACACTGGAGGAAAATTTGGTATTCTTCTACCCAGTATGCCCTCAGATAGTAGCTTGCGTCTTGCCCAACACTTATACCAAGCTATCCTCAGCTTAGAAAAATTTACGATCAGTTTAGGTATTACTGGCACTATCCCCAGTTCTACCGCCACTCCTGAAGAATTATTAACAACAGTTGACCAAGCCCTGACATCTGCTCAAACCAGAGGCGGTAATACATTGTGCTTTTATCTCTCCGGTTGAAATCCTCTATCCTTATATAGTGATTATTTTTCTCTTATAAGTTCCTTATAACTAAATGATATCTTATCTAGACATATCTTCCTCAAGTTACTTGACAAGTCAATTGACTTGTAAGGCTAAGGATATGTCTAACTAATTTTGTAACCTTTTTGCCAAGCAACTATGATTATCAAAACCAATCGCAATCAGCACTATTCTGACTGTGGCATTGAACAAAAAAATTATGAGGGACGTTTCGGACTACATAGCTTAAAACTAGTACTGAAATATATTGATCTCTACCTTGAGCAAGACCTTAAATTAGCTGAACTAGCGCAGCAAATCAATTTCAGCAGGTCCTATCTATGTTATCGCTTCAAGCAAACCACGGGAATTTCACTTCATCAATACATTATTCGGCAGAGGGTATACCGAGCTAAAGGCTTGTTAGAGTCCTCTAGTATGTCCCTGAGCGAGATTGCTCTGTGCTGCGGATTTTACAACCATAGTCATCTGACTCGAGCCTTCAAGCGATTATTAGGAGTCTCACCCAGCGCATTTCGGGTACGTATGACAAACACTATCCCAGCCCCCGAGGGAGACTAGTCTTATACTGTGGATAGTACGACCATAGGCTTCTGAAGCCCACCTTCAAGGGAGTACTGGGAGTCCCGCCAAAGTACCTTTGGGTGAAATTAAAAACTAAGGATAAAGACCCCTATCAGCCAGCGCCTGTGCAACTCTACCAACACCCAAAGTGTAAGCTGCTAATCGTAGAGGAATTTGTCTGCTCTTTGACTGCTGTATTACTTGGTGATAAGCTGCCAGCATTAACTGTTCCATTTCATGGTTTACACGCTCCTCATCCCAAAACACATAAGAAAGACCCTGCACCCACTCTAAATAACTGACAACAACACCGCCAGCATTGGTCAGGATGTCCGGTAGCACGGTCACACCACGCTCCTCTAGGGACTGATTCGCTACTAAAGTCACTGGTCCATTAGCCGCTTCGGCGACAATTTCCGCTTGCACCTCGTTGACATTTTCCCTAGTAATTTGATTTTCCAAAGCCGCTGGAATCAAGACATCGCAAGGCAAAGTGAGTAAATCTGCATTGCTAATTGGTACTGCTTGGGGAAAACCCACAACACTCTTGTGATTTTTCGCCGTATAAGCTTTCAATACCGGAATATCAAGCCCGTCGGTCGCCAAAATACCCCCAGCCCCTGTGGAGACAGCGATGATTTTAGCCCCCAACTCATGTAATAATTCCGCTGCTGCACCCCCCACATTACCAAAACCCTGAATTACTACTCGTGCTCCTGTCAGGGGTTTACCTCGTTCTGCTAATGCCTCACGGACAATAATCATTACACCTCTGCCCGTTGCCTTTTCTCGCCCTAAAGAACCACCAATAGAAAGGGGCTTACCAGTGACAACTCCAGGGACGGCATGACCCACATTTACAGAATAAGTATCCATCATCCAAGCCATCTCACGGGCAGAAGTACCCATGTCTGGGGCGGGTATATCTACTGAAGGACCAATGTCTTTAATTAACTCACTGATATAGCGGCGACTGATTCTTTCTAATTCTCCCACACTATAACTTTGAGGATTTATGGCTATACCTCCCTTGGCACCGCCATAAGGTATGCCCAATAACGCACACTTCCAAGTCATGAGCATAGCTAAGGCTGATACTTCCCCTAATGTTACAGCCGGATGGTAACGAATTCCTCCCTTATAGGGGCCGAGAATATCAGAGTGCTGCACCCGATGTCCAGTTAGCACTTGAATTTGACCATTATCTAGCTTCACGGGGATAGAAACTGTCACCACTTTACGGGGATGGCTGAGGATTGCCAATACTCCTTGATCTAGGTTTAATTCTTTACCTGCAGCTTCTAAGTAACTACAGGCCTGGTCTAATGGGCAAATGTGCCCTGGAGTCTCAGGTTCTATGGGCAAGGGAGATTTTGAAACCATAACATCTTCTCCTAGTCGCATTATCTTTGCGGACTGGATATATATATGAGTGATATCCCTAGCTTATCCTTTTTGTCTGAGAATGGTGGAATTTTCTGGTTTTTGTGACATTTTGCGGGAATG
The DNA here is from genome assembly GCF_029891675.1 of Anabaenopsis tanganyikae CS-531. NCBI lineage: Bacteria > Bacillati > Cyanobacteriota > Cyanophyceae > Nostocales > Nodulariaceae > Anabaenopsis > Anabaenopsis tanganyikae. The sequence goes on along the minus strand of NZ_JANQDF010000072.1, from coordinate 6,741 downwards.
TTACCTCGATTTTCTCCCTTTTTTGGGGGTGCGATATCCCCAAAGGCTTTATGGTCGTTATTTATACGTTTTATCCTCAAAGGCTCAACGGAAGCGGTAACGGATTTACCATGATCGTACTTTAGGGAGTGTCAAAATCAAGTCATCAACCTAGGTCGGTTGGAATCTTGAGAAAGGCCACAGAGCGGCTTAGGTTGTCCTTCCTCACCCCAACCTACTGGTATTATAAGTGTTTAAATGAAAACTTCATCTGTGAAGTTGCCATGTAGACCATAGGGAACGTGATGTTTAAGATGTAGTCTGGCAATGGCACCTTGATTAAAGTCACTGGCATCTAATATGACTAAATCCGAGCGGTGATGTGTGGCATCATAAACCAATACTAGCACCCAGCCATCATCTTCTTGTTTAGCATCTGTCCGGGGGACAAAAATCGGCTCCCCAGTAAAACCATGTGGTGCAGCACTCCACAATTGTCTGTCTCCTGAGTGCAAGTCAATTTTCAGCAATGCTTGCAAGGGCGCATTACCAGTCTCCCCGTGAGATGCACCTAAGTATAAATATTGATATTTTTTGCCTACAAGTTGGGGATTTATACTAGGAAACTCACAACAACGGCTTTCCATCATCTGTTGGCGGACTTTCCCAGTCTCAAGATTAAGATGGAATCGCCACAGTTGACCAGGGGAAATTGCGGCAAAATTAACCTCTCTAAAATCGCTTTCCGGCTCGACTTCTGGGAATGATGCGTAACAAATAGAATCAATGACAATTTCATCACCCGCATCAAAAGCATTAGCGTGGTGGAAAACAAAGCCAGATTGAGTTTCTAAAGTTCTTACCTTTGTTTCTCCGGGGTGACGGGGAATGACTATAATCCTAGTGGGTTGATTTTGCTGAAATTTGATACACTCTCCAGCAGCACGTATTCCTAAAGCGAAGGGTATGGGGTTAAAGGTAACGGGATTTTGCCAGAAGATACAGTAGTTAGGAGTAATGACAAAATCATGAATGAAACAGAACCCGGGAATACTATGAGTTTGTTTTCTCACAACTTCACCGTCTGGGTTGAGTTCAAATATAGTAATGGTGGTGGATAGTCCCGGTTTAATCGAGAAATTTACCAGACAAGGTGCGCCACCATCTTGGTTACAACTGGGGTCAAAGCGGGGATGTGCGCCAAAGGCTTCACCGGATGATAAAACACCATGGAAATATTCTTTCCCCAAGGTTTCCAATGTATAGGGATCAAGACAATGGGGTTCTGCTGCTTCCCACAGTGCCAAGAGTTTATCACCCCAATAAATTACATTGGTATTGGCAATATTTTTCATTTTGAAGTCGAAAATATTAGCTAACCAACCGCCGGGTTTTTGAGTACCAAAGACACCCCGATAAAGGATTCTACCCGCTTGCTGTTCTGCTAAATAGCCTTCAGTACGAACAAAGCGGTTACGGAAATGGGCGCGACCATTGACAAAGCTGATCCGGCTAATCATCCCATCGCCATCAAAGGGGTGATGTATTGGTTGTCCATTGATATCTAGCAAGCCGGGGCCATTTCTAAACAATGTACCTTGTAATTCTGGGGGAATTTGCCCTTCAATATCATCAATCCAGTAGTCAAATTCTTGGGTAAGTGATTTATATCCTCCCTGCCAATCTGCAAGGGTATAAGATTCTTCTGGATTTGGGGTGTCTTCAATTTTTAAGGTCTGCATCTGCTGATATTATGGTCTTTTGGATTCCATGGTTTGTGAGTCTGATTCCCTCAGGATTAATTCGGGCATCAAGTGAGATATTTCTGCTGTCTGCATTTGTGGATCCTCTGCCGGTAACCAATGAATGAATGGCAGTGGTAATAGTGTACTGAGGTTAGTAATAATTACTAATAGCCACATTAGTTCAAAGTTGGTTTCGCTGATGCCCAGCCAATGCATGATGATGGCTCCAAGTTCATAGGAAACCATTGCGGCTAAGTTGGAAACGGACATCAGTAAGGCAAATAATGTCGCTTCTACTCCTGGGGGACATAATCTGGCTGCAAGTACCAAAACGGGCATATAGGCAATTTGTCCAATGACGGTCAGAATGAGGCTATCACCCAAACTAAACCAGTGGTCATCTATACCTAAAGCTCTGTTAGTATGGGTGACCAGCAGCAGCATTGTCATTCCCAAGGCTGATGATAGGACTGTACTCCAAGTGAAAATGGCGCGAAATGAAATATTTTTGAGGAAGCGTTGAAACATCCACACTCCTATCAAAGAAGCCCCACTGGTTACCAGTCTTACCCGTCCTAGAAATTCTGGTTGAAAGTGTAGTTCATTGGTGCTGAAGAAGAAGAAGGCAGAATCGGCTGTTGGGGTGGCTAGCCAGACAAATACAAAGGCTGTGGGTAGCCAAATGGATTTTTGGGTAATTGCTTGGCGTAGTTGCTTGAGTTGATACTTGATGCTTAAAGGGTTCTGGCTATTATTGCTATGTGGGGCATTTTTACTAATGGGGGTTTCAGCAATTAACCAAGCTACTGCGGAAACTATCAGAGGAAATGAGGCGGTAACCCAAAATACAGTGCGCGTGGTGAAGTGTTCGAGCAGTATTCCGCTCAAGTAAGCGGTGAGTAAACCTCCCAATGCGGAAGCACCCCAGGAGAGTGATTGTAGTGAACCTGCTGCTGCTTGGGATTCTCCCCTGGCTCTTTCTACTACTAATGAGTCAACTATGACATCGCTGACCGCAACAGATAGAGAACCCAGGGCGATCGCTAGGGTAGCGGCCCAACTAGTATGAACTATGGTCGCCAAACTTATCCAAGATATTGCTCCTAATATCCCAGATAGCACTAAATAAGGCCGGCGGCGGTAGCCGAATATGGGTAAGCCATCAGAAATAAAGCCGAATACCGGTTTAATTATCCACGGTAAGGCGACTATTCCCAATAGAGCCGACACTTGAGCCGGACTCAGCAGCAATTCATCCTTGAGGAAAAAACTTACTGCTAGACGGGCCAAGCCTAAAATTCCTTGGACGAAGTAGACGCTAAGAATGGCAATTAACTCGGCGCTGGGTTCATGACCGAAGAAAATTTTACTTTTCACTGAGTCTTTAACCTGAGACAAGCCAGGGGAGTCAATCAGCATTTGATAAATATTTTTTAAGTTTTATCTACTTTTCTATCATATCGATTTCTCAGAATCTAGTTTTAGCTAAATATTACTCAAGGCCATGACCGCATTTTGACCACCAAAGCCAAAGCTCAAACATAATACCTTCCGCACTTGGGTTTCACGGGCCGCCATGACCAAATTTAAATCAAATGCTGGTGTTTGTAATCCTACACAGGGTGGTATGATTCCCCTGTGCATAGCTAAGAGGGAAAATGCCACACCTAAGGCCCCAGATGCTCCTAATGTATGACCTGTGGCACCTTTGGTGGAACTTACCGCTACTTTCTGGGGAAACAAATTTTGGATGATTTGACTCTCTACTTTGTCATTCAGGACTGTGGCAGTGCCGTGAGCATGAATGTAATCTATATTTTCTGGTTTTAGGGAACTCCGTTTTAAACATTGCTGAATCGCGGCGATCGCACTTTTGCCTGTAGGTTCCGGTTTATTAGCATGATAAGCATCTGTTGTCAAGCCAAAGCCAAGAATCTTACCATAAATTTTAGCTTGACGCTGCTGTGCTAATTCTGGGGATTCCAAGACCAACACCGCCGCCCCTTCAGCTAATACCAACCCTTCCCGGTGCAAATCAAAGGGATAAGCGCCAGTTTTGGCCAAAGCCCCCATTTGCTGAAACCCTGACAATGTTAGGGGCGTAATTGGGGCTTCTACAGCACCAGCCAGAGCGCGTTGACATTGGCCGGTTTGAATCAGTAAAGCGGCTTGAGCGATCGCCCAAATACCAGTACCACAAGCTGCCATGGGTGCTAAAACTATACCAGATGCACCGATTTGGCGGGCTGATGCCATGGCGTTGGTATGAGGCAAAAAATCTAACCAATTTTCTATAAGTGCTTTCCCTTTATTCTCAGGGGGATTATGTCCATATATTTGCCGCCCCAGCAACTCCCAACTAGCTTGATGACTGCGACTTGATCCAATAACCACAGCACAATCGGGTAAGGGTGAAACCAACCGAGCATCTTTTAATGCCGAGGCCACTACCAGCCGGGTTAAAGTTGTTAATTCCGTAGGTTGGTTAGCAATCAAACCTAGAGGACAGGCTGCTAGTTCTGAAAATGGTTGATACCATTGCAGACCACATTTACCCGCGATTAACTTCTGCCAGCTATGCTCTAAGCTGGTTCCCAACGAGGAAACTAAACCAATACCAGTGATGACAACCATTTGGGAATTAGGAATGGGAGGTGGGGAATTGGGAATTTTTTTCCTTACTCCCCTACTCTGGAGTTAATCGGGTGTTTTCAGATTTTCTGCACCTTGAGTCACTTTAGCCGATTCAATGCGATCGCCTTGCTGAATTTTGTTCACCACATCAAAGCCGTCGGTGACATTACCAAACACAGCGTAGTTACCATCGAGGAAACCTAAATCTGCTAGAGCAAAGTAAAACTGTGAGGAAGCTGAATCTGGCATTTGCGATCGCGCCATTGCTACCGCACCCATTTTATGCTGTAACACAGGTGGGCGACGGGTAGTTTGACCGTAAATTATTGGTTGTTCTGCACCCATGGGCTTAATTTCTAAAGGTATGCGACGTTCACTCCCCGTTTCCGGGTCAATGTAACCACCCGTCCCCAATCTATTTGCGGGAAATTTGGGGTCTTTACCTTGGGGATCACCCCCTTGAACTACAAAAGGTTGGGGATCGCGCACCACTCGATGAAAAACTAACCCATCGTATACACCTTTTTGGACTAAATCAACGAAGTTGCCAGCTGTAATTGGGGCATTGGTGCCGTCTACCTCGATAGTAATGGGTGAACCGTTAACGGTCATCACCACAGTAGCTTTACCTTCGAGGCGTGGTAAATTTTTCATTCCCGGAATATTCTCACTTATGATTTCAGATACAGTGCTTGTTGTGTTGCCCGTGTTTGTCTCAGTTCCTGCTGAGTTAGAAGTAACATCCTGTGTGGAACATCCTCCCAAAGTCAAAGCACCGACTATCAAAAACGCAACTAGAAAATTTGAGACTTTTAACTGCATAGTCAGTTACTGATTTAACCTGAGTATGTTATCTGCTTGAGTAATTTTTGAGATGTGGTACAAGTTGCAATCCTTCCCCTTCCTTAGAGTCCTTCGAGGGGTACTCTCAAAAATCGGGCTAATTCCGCGCCTGTAGTTTCTAACTCTGCTAAAGATAATGGTTGGCCTACCCGTGTTAAAGGAATGTCTCGCCGACCCTTAACACGTAGGTAGAGGGCGCGACGGGGATTCAGACCTTCTTTGATATCGATGCGCACAGACTGCACGTCTTGAGTATAGGTGTCAATTTCAATGCGACGATTTTTACCGGGAAATCCCCAACGAAAGATTTTTATCTTGCCAGTGTCCTGATTAAAATCGTTGTAACCGCCTCCGACATCCCATAAAATCATGAGCCAGAGGTATAAGGCTAACAGTAAGCCGGCAGTACCATATAAGCCCATGACTAGTCCTTGGGGTACAAATATCAGTTGAGTTGGGTCGGTAACTAGGAGTAAATTTACTTGAAAGTAACTAGATATCCCCGCCAACAAGAAGCCTGTGGCGCCCATGGTCACGATGGTTGCCCACCAGTAATTGCTAAACCGACGAGAACCCAGAACACTTTGATGCAGGATACTGGAAGGTTTGCGATCGCCGTTAGGCGAATCACCTTTGTTAATTGTTGTTGATGCCGTCATTGAACTAACTTTGGCCTGTGAGTTCTTCCCGATCCAAGTCTGCCATTTCAGGAGCTTTTCTTGCAAGTTGCAGGAGTGAGACTTTTAAGATTTATGAGAAAACTTGTGTCAAATTATTAAAATTCTGATATTGATCAGAAGTAATAGGTTTGTACTGAACAAACCCCCACCGCTGGGCAGGGATAGAGACGGGGCCATTGGCCCCATCTGTGGTCATTCATGAGGTTACTGTCTGTGTATTCGTGTAGTAAAATCTAGTCATGTTGAGAATTAACTACACCAATTTTTCTGTGCCGAGGTAGCCTCTACATTCATGTAGGGGGAAAGCCGAAATCCCTTCAGGGACTAAGCAGGAAAGCCAAGAGGTGATTCTTGGCATACCCAGGCCTCTATAGGGTGGCAAGAATGTCAATAAAGTCAATTGGGCAAAAACCCAAACTAATGTGATAAGTTAAGAATCATTAAGTGACCAGAAGCTAATAAATCATTAGCCAATGGTGCGTGTAATGACATAATTCTGAGAAGCTCCCTCATTAAGAGGGCAATATCTCAGATTCTCAGATGCTTTCGGGCTGCTGAGATTGTCAAAAAAACGTTAATTCCTCGTTGAAGTCGCACAAAGTCGGCACAATAGCCGACAGCGTTGCTTCAAAAACGGTGCAATTTTAGTAAAAGAGGATTTTAGTTCAATGACCATCGCAGTTGGACGTGCCCCCAGTACAAGAGGGTGGTTTGACGCCTTAGACGACTGGTTAAAGCGCGATCGCTTCGTATTCGTAGGCTGGTCAGGGATATTATTATTCCCCTGCGCTTACCTAGCACTAGGCGGTTGGCTCACCGGTACAACCTTCGTCACCTCCTGGTACACCCACGGATTAGCC
>NZ_JANQDF010000071.1:0-18358 GCF_029891675.1 Anabaenopsis tanganyikae CS-531 | reverse complement strand
AACAGGGAACAGGGAACAGGGAACAGGGATTAGGGAACAGGGATTAGGGATTAGAGAACACACCCGAAGAAACAAAATCAAGTCCCATTCCCTTGTGAAGGGAATGGGGAGGGTGGGGGGAAAACAATATTTGATAAACTAATCATACCTTTTAAAACAACCTCTTAGGATAGGTGAGGATAAACACCTACAGATTATGTTCATCTGTGGTTCATCAACCCAATACATGATGCTGTTAATCGAGGCTATCCCGCAATTTTTTCAGGTCATAATCAACCATTAATTCTACCAGTTGTGTGAAATTATATTCAGGTTGCCAACCTAACTCAGTTTTAATTTTATCCACAGCACCAACTAACTGCACTGGTTCATCAGGACGGTAAAAAGCGGGGTCAACTGTCACATGATCTTGCCAATTGAGACCAACGCTGTTAAAAGCAGATTCGACTAATTCTCTCACAGAATGAGTTTCACCACTGGCAATAATATAATCTTCCGGCTGTTGTTGCTGCAACATCAACCACATGGCATAAACAGCATCTTTAGCGTAGCACCAATCACGACGGGCATCTAAATTACCTAATTTTAGTTCATTTGCCAAACCCAGTTTAATTTGGGCGACGGCGTGGGTAATTTTACGAAATACAAATTCTGTACCCCGTCGTGGTGATTCGTGAGTATAAGTAATACCACAACAGGCGTAAAGGTCGTATTTTTGCCGATAGTTAACAGTCATCCAGTGGGCGTAAGCTTTGGCCACACCGTAGGGGTTACGGGGACGAAAAGCGGTGCGTTCGGTTTGGGGTGACTCATCAGGTTGACCAAAAACTTCACTGCTAGAGGCTTGGTAAAATCTTACATCTGGTTTGCAGCGGCGAATAGATTCTAAGATACGGGAAACTCCTAAAGCTGTATATTCAGCTGTCAAAGCTGGTTGAGTCCAAGAAAGGGGGACGTAGCTTTGAGATGCAAGGTTGTAAATCTCATCTGGTTGTGAATCGGTAATTACATCCATTAAGGAAGATTGATCGAGGAGGTCACCGGAGACAATCTCTACATTATCTCCCAGGTGGCTAATACGTTCTAGGTTGCTGGTGCTGGAACGACGGACTAGTCCGAATACTTGATAACCTTTGGTTAAGAGAATTTCGGCCAGATAGGAACCATCTTGTCCAGTGAGTCCGGTGATGAGGGCTTTTTTGGTAGTCATTGTTAATAAAGTAAATTATATGAGTTCAATTTGAGAATCATCACCAATCAAAAACCGTAAGGCTTTAGGACGACGAGGCGCAACTGTTAATTGGGCGCGTTGTCCAATGACGCTATCAATGATACGCTGATTAATGCCGATAATTTTAGCACCTTCTAAAATTACACTATGCTCCAAATCAGTATCAATGAGCTTGGTGTGATCAGCAATGCTGCTATAGGGGCCAATAAAGCAGTTTTCTAAATAGCAATTCTTGCCAATCACTACTGGTCCGCGAATTGTACAGTTAATAATTTGGGAATTAGTCCCAATTTCTACTCGCCCAATAATCTGACTTTTGCTGTCAACGTCACCTAAATTAGATGCTTTTAAATAAGTATCGAGAATTAAACGGTTAGCTTCTAGTAAATCATCTTTTTTCCCAGTATCTAGCCACCAACCATCTAGGTTACAGGCTATGACTTGTTTTTTGTGGTCAATTAAACATTGAATCGCATCGGTGATTTCTAATTCGCCTCTGTTTGATGGTTGGATGCGATTAATCGCGTCATGAATAATGGGGGAAAAGAAATAAACCCCGACTAATGCTAAATTTGATGGGGGAACTTTGGGTTTTTCAATTAGTTCTAATACTTGCCCTGTGTGGTCTACTTTAGCAACACCAAAAGCACTAGGGTTGACAACTTCCCGCAGTAGAATTAATGCTTCTGGTTGTTGTTGCGTAAATTTTTGTAGAAAGTAACTTAAGTCTCCTGGTTGAATGAGGTTGTCACCCAAGTACATGATAAAGGGTGAATCTGCTAGAAAGGTACGGGCGACTTTGACCGCATGAGCTAATCCGGCGGGTTGGTCTTGTAAAATATAGGTGATGTTAGCGCCAAAACGTTGACCATCTCCGGTTTTATTTTTTACTTCTGCTCCGGTTTCAGGGCTGATAATGATACCAATATCAGTGATACCCGCGGCAACCATTTCTTGAATGCCATACCATAAAATGGGTCTGTTGGCAACGGGTACGAGTTGTTTTGCACCTGTATAAGTGAGTGGGCGTAGGCGTGTACCTTTACCGCCAGAGAGAATCAGTGCTTTCATAGTGATTTGGATTGAGAGCGCCAGTCTGTGAGCATGAGTCTGAGTCTTTGTCGCCAATGGGGCGGGTAAGTCCCTAAAACTTCTGATATTTTCCCACAAGCTAGGACAGGATAAGCTGGGCGACGGGCTAAGGTGGGATATTCGGCGGTGGTGATGGGGATGACTTTGGGTGGTGTGATGGGAAAACCTAGTTGTTGGGCTTCTGCAAAAATTGCGAGGGCGAAATCATACCAGCTAATCACGCCACTATTGGTATAGTGGTAAGTGCCGGCAATTTTTGGTGTGCACTGGGGTATGATCTGGGCGATCGCCTGCGCAATATCTCGCGCCCATGTGGGACTACCAATTTGGTCTGTAACTACACCAATTTCTGGGCGTTCTTTACCCAGTCGCAGCATGGTTTTGACAAAGTTACTTTTACCAAAACTGCCATAAACCCAAGCTGTCCGCAGGATAATATGATGGGGGTGGGTTTGTTGAATTGCTCTTTCCCCCGCTAGTTTGGTTTGACCGTAAATATTTAGGGGGTTAGTTAGATCATTTTCTTGATATGGGCGAGTTTGTTGACCATCAAAGACATAATCTGTAGACAGGTGAATCAGGAAACAACCCAGTTTTTTGCTTTCTGTGGCGATAATTTCCGGCGCTGTTGCATTGATGGCTGTGGCTAATTCCGGTTCGGTTTCGGCTTTGTCTACAGCAGTGTAAGCGGCGGCGTTAATAATGATTTGGGGTTGGATATCTCTAATAATTTGCGCCAAGCGATCGGTTTGAGTTAAATCAATGTTGGGACGTGCTAGGGGAATAATTTTGTGATGGGGTGCAAGAATGTTTTCGATTTCTTGACCAACTTGACCTTTACTACCCAGTAGTAAGATTGATTTATTCATAGATTTGTGCTGTTCTAAATGCTTGACCTTGAGTATCTTTATCTGATAAAATAGGTTTAGCTTTGATAGGCCAGTCAATCCCTAAATCTGGATCATCCCAGCTAATGGTGCGATCGCCTTGAGGACAGTAATAATCTGTAGTTTTATATATAACTTCTGCCGTTGCTGACAGCACGAGAAAACCGTGAGCAAAGCCCGGTGGTATCCACATTTGGTGTTTATTCTCCGCGCTGAGTTCATAACCTACCCATTTTCCGCAGGTGGGGGAACTTTTTCTAATATCTACAGCGACATCAAAGATGGTACCCACCACAGCGCGGACTAATTTACCTTGGGGTTGAATAATTTGATAGTGCAGTCCCCGCAGGACGTTCTGCTGGGAACCAGAATGGTTATCTTGGACGAAGTTGACAGTAATACCTAATTGCTCAGTAAATTTTTGCTGATTGTATGATTCCCAGAAAAAACCCCGCGAGTCAGCAAATACTTGCGGTTCGATGAGATGAACCTCAGGAATTTCAGTGGGTGTAACTTTCACAGGTGTTGCTTATACCGATGTTAGCACTAGTAATTTAGCACATAATATTTCTCTAACTCTTAACCCCATTATGCAAAAGATTTTTGGCGATCGCCAGATATCAGTTAATGACACCGAATGCAGTGCTATAGTAGTGTCATGACAGAGCAAGCCCCATTACATCTGGTTATCGACACCAACATCGTTTTAGAAGGCTTAACCAAACAGGGGGGCGCATCAGGGCTGATCATCGAAGCTTGGTTAGGAGAATTATTTATCGTTCATATTTCCACAGCGATCGCCTATGAGTACCAAGATGTTTTGACCCGCAAACTATGGGCAAAACAGTTCCTAGGTTTAACTGTTCTGTCCCCCGTCGAACTCATTCTGAAACTGACAGGAGATCAATAAAATGAGCCGTCTCACCCTACGCTTACCCGAAAGCCTCCATCAACAACTCAGTTATCAAGCCTCCCAAGAGGGCGTATCCCTAAATCAATACATCGTCTATGCCCTAACACGACAAGTTTCCCAAAATTATGTCGTTGAACCCGTTTCCGCTCAGACCGTTGAACAGCAGAGTATTTCATTCCAAAAACTGCTCAATGATTTGGGTCAGGCGACCCCCGAAGAGGTAAAACTCTCACTAGACACAAGGGAAGTGGTAGAACCAGAAAATGAACTAAGCGCCGATATTATCTCTAAACTCCGACAGAAGATAGCGAGCAAAGCCTAGATTTTGAGCACAGAATTTTTGGCTGACAACTATCCCACAGGCGATCGCTACTCTTATGACTTTAATTCTTGGGATATTGATCAAATAATACTCCTATAAGCCTTTAATGTTTGTTTTGCTGTTATTTCCCAGGAAAATAATTTGGCTCTGTCTCGACCTTTATTAATTAATTGTTGGCGTAAATCAGAATTACTAATTACTTCTAAAATCCCTGTAGCTAATTGCATGGGGTCATTGGGGTCAATGAATATAGCTGCATCTCCTGCAACTTCTGGGAGGGAGGAAGTGTTAGCAGTGACCACAGGTGCGCCTAAAGTCATTGCTTCTAAGACAGGTAAACCGAATCCTTCATAATGGGATGGATAAACAAATACATCAGCTTGGGAGTAAAATAATCCTACTAATTGGTTATTGAGGTATTCTAAATGGTGAATTTTGTTTTGCCAAGGTGAATTTTCAATCGCTGCAAATATTGGCTTGTAGTTCCATCCTTTTTTACCTATTAAGACTAATTGATGAGGAATTTGATATTTTTGGTTTAATAAATTAAATGCAGTAATGATGTTTTCAATGTTTTTTCTGGGTTCTATGGTGCTGACAAACAAAATATAAGGTTGAGAAAAATCATATTTAATTTTTGTTTCTAATTCTTGAATATTTGCTGGTTCTAAGAAGGATGGATGATAGCGACTAGCTAAGGGAGTTACATAAATTTTTTCTGGTGCTACGTGCAAATATTCGATAATATCTTGTTTAGAGCTTTCGGAAATTGTTAATACTAAATCTGTCCACTGTAAACAGCGCCGTACTCTTTCTGTATATGTTTTGACTACTGCATCTACATACTGAGGATATTTGATAAATGTCAAATCATATATATTCATTACCTTGAGGCTATTTTGACAAGGATAGACTGAGTAATTAGTACCATGTAAGATATCTGGAGAGTCAAAATATTTTTCCCAGTAAGATAAACCAGGTTTAAACTCTGAAGCTAAGAGTAAATTTGATAGTCTTACAGGTAAGGGGAATACATGACCATGGGGGTAATGTTTCAAAGCATCAGGAAGGCGCAAATCACCCCGTAACCAATTTTTTAAACCTGGTTGATAAACTATTCCTAACTCAAAATTATCTGCTGTTTGTATTGCACTCAGAGCAGATATTAAATTAGCTACATAAAACCCAATCCCACTCGGTTGGGGTTCTACTGGGGTAGCATCAATGAGGATTTTCACCATGAAAATTATCAAATTTTATCTTAATCGGTCATTTTTGCCAAACTACTAAAATCACTGTATTTTAACCATTCAATTCAAAAACATTGAAACAGCACTCATTTATCAGAAATTAATCGATCACTTCGTCACCATTTCATCTCTCTGTCATTATGGAAAGCAATAATATCCATAGTTTCGAGAATCTCAAGTTTGAGCGTTTCGGGTTGTAAAGCATTGTTTAAATCATGAATTGCAAAAACTTGATAATTTAAATTATTAAGAATATTCACATATTGGCTTGCATTGATTCCTGAACATTGTTGCAACCAATATTCATTAATTTCTGAAAAAATGATGGGTTTATAATTATTAATTATATTCTTCATCCCATCCAGTGCCTGGGGCTCATGACCTTCTATGTCAATTTTGATGATATCGACTTGAGAAGTTAAAATATCATCTACAGCCGCAGCCTGAATTGTGATTTTCTCCCCCAGATTTATCTCAGTATTAACGTACATATTAGATACTATTGAACCAGATAATAGTTTATTACTATCTGAACAGGCAATTTTGTAAGTTTTTACTCTCTCTTGAAAATTATTTTCCTGAATATTTTTTACCAATAAATCATAACTTTTTTCCATTGGTTCAAAGGCATGAACCTCTGCACCGATAGAAGCCATCAAGCAAGTGTAAAATCCTGTTTGGGCGCCAGCGTCAATACAAATCATTCCTGGCTTGACGATTTTTTTGATTAATTCTACCGAAAATGGCTCATAATATCCTAAAGCCATGACTACGCCCATTTCTCTATCGCTACTGTTAAACCAGAAACGAAAATTTTCTATTTCTGAAAGCAGTATTTTATTCGGAGGTAAAAATCCTGGTGATTTAGAAAACTCTTCAGATCCTATCAAATTGTTTAAAAATTCCCTCAAGGTTACCTTCTCAAGAGAGAGTAAGTCTGGTAATTCCTTCAATAGAGATGGATTACGTCCAAGTAATAATCTATATGCGAAGAAAGCATCTATAGGATTAATTTCTTTACCAAATTGGATAGTATCATATTTTTGCAGAATCTCATCAAGTTTAATATGTAAAGGATGAGCGTATAATCTTGCGGTTTTATTTCTCAATGTCTTAAGAATGTTTTGAATATCTTTGATAAATTGGTTCATAGTGCTCATCCTAAAAAATTCAAATAAAAATCATCAACTTTTACGTTATATTTTTTCATCCCTCTGAGGAAGTTTTCCCGAAAACCCGGAGTATTTTTGTAGTGAGACTCACTTAAAAACAGTTCTCGATATCTTTCTGGGTGTTTTTGCATCAATAAAACATCTTTCTCAAAAAATCGGTTTCTTTCTTCCAGACTTTCACCTTTATTAGTGCGGAGATGAGGAGGGTGAAAAACACAAACATCATGAGCGAAAGGAATTTTACCATACTGGGCAATTCTCCAAGCTAAATCAGTATCTTCACGAAAATGTGGATTATCAAAACGTTCATCAAATCCATCAACAGCCATAAATACTTCGCGTCTAACTAGTAAATTTGCTGTCATAAACCCGATTCCTTCAAATCCTAAATTTGTTACAGGACGGTAATTTATATCGTTAACTTTATCAGAAATAATCAGTCCTTCTACGCCAACTACATCCTGACATTCAAAGTATTTTATGCTATTTATCAGCCAATCCGACCTAGGTTGACAATCATCATCAGTGAAAGCTATAATTTTTCCTCTAGCGTAGTAAGCTGCTGTATTTCTAGCTATTACTGCTCCTTTAATATTAGTATGGATATAAACAATGTCTAAATTAGAATAATTGTCTTTTTCTTTCCATGATGTTCTACTTTGGTCAACTATAATAATTTCAAATTCTTTGTATGTCTGATTTTGTAGTAGCTCTAATAATTTTGCTAATTTATCATGTCTTTCATAGGTAGGAACAATGACACTAAAAAAGGGAATATTTTTACTTATATTTAACCTAGTTCTATGAAGCAAAAAACCTAAATCATGGGAGATTCTTTGCCAAGAATACTTTCTTTCTACTAAACTTCTGGCTGCTTTACCCAAAACATCGCTATACGCTTTATCTTGAATAATTACTGGGATAGTACTCCTAAAATCTTCTGCTGTGCAAATATGGATGGCTGTTTCTGAACCTTGAAAAATACCCCTAGCACCAATTGGTGTTGAAATGACAGGTAACCCAGCAGCCATAAAGTCAAACATCTTGATATTTGTACCTGAACCCGAAAACATAGGGTTAATCGCCAGATCAGATGCAGCTAAATAGTTAAGTTTTTCACTTTCCTTTAAAAACCCTGTGAGAATAACATTACTAATATTTCTTTTTTTTAGTTCGCCGTTGCTGAATTGATCACAGACACCGCCGCAGATGGCAAACTGTATATTAGGTAAAGCTGGAGCTAATTCATCAATAATAAACCTGGCTGCTTCAACGTTAGGTAGATAAGAGCTACCCATAAAAATAGCCACTGGAGTATCTCCTAAATTTAATTTCTTCTTGGCTATTTTTTTCTGACTACCACTTACATAGGGAATTTTATCTGTAAATACACCATTGGGAACAATGGCTATTTTACTAAAGGGAATATTATATAATTTATTAAATAATTCTCTATCTTCCTGGGAACAAGCCAGAATTAAATCGCAGTTATGACACAGAGCATATTCTATGGTAACTACATTTTGAGCAATTTCAGTTCCTAACCCACCATCATCTAATAAACTCGTTCTTAATAAACCTTCCACATTCTGAGAATCGTAAACGACAAGCTGGGGAGGGTGTTGTAAGGAATCCTTGACTAATGGGTAAACCCAGGGATGAGAGAAAATTACAATATCTGATTCAGTGACTTTGCTTTTTGCTGTTTCGACAAATTCACTAGAATAATGCCCCAGCAAATTAAAGCAAGAATCTATAATTGTTTTACCACCCAACCGGGACTGCAATTTAGCACATTCAACAAAGTGTTGCTCACTCAAAGGAATATCAATTTCCTCTAAATTTTTACTCAACCGATGATGTCGATATTTTTCTCCCTCCCAGTCATAGGACCCAATATATGTAGTAGGAACACAGTCACCCATGCCGTGATATAGTCCTAGTAGGCGCAGTCTCCCACCCCCAATAGGTGGATCAATGGGTTGCATATCTAAAACAGTCACTCGGAAAATTTGTTTTTGCGTCATTTTGATTAACTTTTATTATTCATTGTTATTTTGCAAAACACTTAATAACCTCTGAGATATATTTGACCAGTTAATGTGACTAATTGCAACTTTGCCCCGATCGCCCATGATTTTAGCTTGTTCTGGGTTTTTAATGAAGTATTCTATGGCTCTAGCGATTTCCTTGGGTTTAGGCGGAACCACTAAACCATTTATACCGTCCTTAACAAACTGTAAAGATTCTCCAGAATCTTGGCAAGTAATCACTGGTTTAAAATGAGAAAAAGCCTCTAAAGTTACATAGCCATAATCTTCTCTGATGGGTACAAATGGTACTACTAAAGCATTAGCATATAAGTTCAACAGTTCTTCATCGGAAACTCGACCCAAAAATTCTATCCGCTTATCTGTCTCACTGAGTGTGCGTAATTCTTGATCCTGTTCTCCCGTACCGGCAATTTTGAGGCTAATGGGGTACCGGAGGTGAGCCATTGCTTTAATCACTAAATCTACGCGCTTCCAGCGGTGTAGCCTTCCTGGTAAAAATATATGGTCATATTTCCCCCTGCTGAAATTGTTTAATACTAGTGCTGGATGTAAAACTTCACTCTTTACACCGTTCCACTGCATTAGTCTTTGACTAACTTCGTTACCAATAGTAAAAACTTTTTGAGTTCTTGGAGGTCGTAAGGCTCCTGTGTCTAGTTGTTGAATAGTTTCTCTTTGAGTTGTTAAAACTTGATTCCCCCTACCAAATTCCTGCTCAAACATATCATAAAATACTCTGATTGTATGAACCAAATAGCATATATGATTAGGATGACGCAGCAAAAAAGTAGGAGCTTTGGTAGAAATTACCCCATCATAAGCAGAGAGGTCTAAATCATAGCAACGTAAATATGATTCTTGTATGGTTTCAAAGCTAGATTCATCAATTAAGACCTCAACCATATCTGCAGATGTAGTTGTGGTATTGAGGGAATTGACAAGACCTGTAAAAAACCTTTCTGCGCCTCCAGTTTCCCCACCGATCATACGTGGTACTACAACTGCAATTTTGTAGCTACTCATGTTTATAACCTACAATTGCATAATCTTGGCAACCATAAAAGTAATGATTAAAGCGTTGGGCTAAATCTTCACCTTTAACTTGTTGATTCTCTGGATATGGATGTAATTTCATCACTTGGATATTACATAAACCAGATATTTCAGCGATCAACTGAATTGTGGCGCTAGGTAATGGGTGGTGATGGGTGGGATCTAAATAAAAATTATTGCTACCTACTAAAATGTTCTCAGGATTGGGGGTTTCAAAAATTACTAACCCCAGGGGTTTCAGCACCCTGACTGTTTCTGCAAATAACCGCATCAATACTTTAAAGGGTAAATGCTCAATAATATGAAATCCTGTGACTGCACCCAAACTGTTTTCTGGTAAAGTTTGTAAATAATCGATCACATCTGCGGCTATAACATCCAAAGCTCTGGCTTGACATTGCTCTATCATCACTCTATTGATATCTATACCTTTAGATATATATCCAGAGTCCCTGAGTAATTCTAACCATTCACCCCGCCCACAGCCTATATCTAAAATAGGTGCTTCTGGTGTGCCAATATTAGCTTGCGCAATCAGAGGTAAATATACTTTTAATCTATTTAATATATCTTCACGGCTACCCCGGAAATAATCTTCAAAAGCCACATAGAAAGCATCTAACAAATGCTCATCTTCATTGACAAAGGTTTGTAGCTGTTCTTGATCAAAAGGTGCGGGTAATCGTCGCCGTGCTTCCTCTAAAAATAATCCTATTAACCGCTGCTGCTGCATGAGGTCATTCTTGACATAGCTGTCATTTCTGATATAATTCTCATGGCTGGTTTGTAGTTGGGTATCTACTGTCTGTAGGCGCTCATGGGTGGTTTGTAGTTGAGTATCTACTGTCTGTAGGCGCTCATGGGTGGTTTGTAGTTGAGTATCTACTGTTTGTAGGCGCTCATGGGTGGTTTGTAGTTGGGTATCTACTGTCTGTAGGCGCTCATGGGTGGTTTGTAGTTGGGTATCTACTGTTTGTAAATTTTCATTAATCTGTGTTTTTAAGCTGGAGATTTCTGCTATTAGTTGTTGGTTGATAACTACAGATTCTCTGAGAGCTTGGAGCAAATTAAAATTTATTTCTCTTTGGTCTTTGAAGAGAAAATTTAATAATTTTAAGGTGGCTTTTTGTAACTTTTTGCTCAGATTAAAAGGAAAGCGGTTGAGTTTATCAGGCCACTTGGTGCGAGTATATGCCCTATCCTCAGCATTTTTGAGGAAAGATTCAATATAACTCAGGTGTAATGTCAGATTACTTGTATCTGGGTCAGATGATTTGATGACTCGATGAGGTTGACCCTTGCGTTTAGCCACCTCATTGCGGATCTTGGCCATTAATTCATCAACGTTAATTTCGGGATTGTTTTCTCCGATCATCGCTCAACATATCTAACTAAATTAAGATGTATCCTATCATCACATGAACAGTGACTAACATGGTTTACAAAAAAAACTAGTTCTAGCTCTCCCTTAAAGATAGCTGTGGTTTAAATGTATCATTTCTGGGGAAAATTTCAGCAATTTTGGGTAATTTTTGGCAGCAGTTAACTATAATATTCTCACCGATCGCGATCGCCATGGAAAACTAAAAAACATAGATTTTAATTTTGCCTTCAGATCCACTGCTTATAGGGGTAGGCGATCGCTGCTCTTAACCCCTCACCTTTGTGGTAGGGGCGATAGCGAAGCGCGGCTGGCTGCAAGCAGATCGCGGCGATGGGTGTTGACCGCGGATGTTGACTCTGCTGGGCAATATCCCCGACTTCTACCAAAATTTATCACTACCTGACAAGATTATAGTCAGAAGTCGGGGATATGAGTGTTTAACACTCAGTCGGATTGATCCGACTTAAGCTATTAGACAGGGGTTTCTAACCCCTGGCGGGGTGGTCGATCGCACTTTGTGGTAGGGGCGATAGCGAAGCGCTGCTGCAAGCAGATCGCGGCGATGGGTGTTGACCGCGGATGTTGACTCTGCTGGGCAATATCCCCGACTTCTACGAAAATTTATCACTACCTGACAAGATCATGGTGAGAAGTCGGGGATATGAGTACTAATTCTGACAAAAAAAAGGGCATAAGTTGATTATGCCCTAGAAAAACTTATGAAAAAGGTATGTTCCTATTCATCTACGCAAGAATGAAATCTGCTGTACTTAGAGGCAAGTTACCATTGAGTTGAATGAATAAATCATCTGTGAGATCAGGTGTTTGATTAGTAGCCAGGATGAAAGTGTTACCTCCCAAATTAAAGTAACCAAACCTATCAGCACCTATGAGAGTGGCTGCATTATTTGCAGCATCCGCCAAATTCGCACCCGCAGGGGCAACTAGTCCTTCAAAGTCAGCTACAGTAAAGTTTAATGCTCTCAGGTCAATCTGGTCTTGTCGTGTTGCTGCAGCTCCTCCTACTCCTGGGATTGCTTCCGTAAAGCCAGTAATACTATCAAAAGTTACTCTATTCGAGTGAGCAGCAGATGTATAAATGAAGGTGTCATTACCACCACCACCTGTTAAAGTATCGGCATCAGCGCTACTTCTAAAAGTGTCATTACCAGTACCACCTGTTAAGATGTCATTAAGAGCAGTACCAGTAACTGTTAACTGTCCAGTATAGGCGGGTCCACCAACACCAGACCCATCAATTGTGATACCTTGGCGAGCATCTTCTGGCAGTGTGGGGGCTGCTATGAACAGGTTTCTGTCCTGATTTCCATCTCCAACTCCATCTGCCGCTCTTCCTGATCCGATAACATTGATAGTTAACCCCTCGTTACCATATTCTAGGGTATCAATTCGATTGGGAGTGGTGCTTACACTGGTATTATTATTCCGGTCAGAGACTAAAGTCAGAGCTGCGATGTTTTGATCTAAGGTTAAGTTAACCCGTTGCTGTGCTCCTTGAAGGGTTAATGTCCCTGTATTATCTAAGCTAATTCGATCATTTTGATCAGCACCTCTGAGGGTAACATTACCTGCTGGAGCTGCTGGAGTTACAAATTCAAAGCGGTTAATACCGGTGATTTGCCCAGCATCTGCGGTCAATGTAGTTCCATTCAAGCGCAGGATTTCAATACCTTGAGCACGGTTATTGATGACAGCAACATTAGTGGGTAGTTGAGCATTACCTGTAGGTGTCAAATCAGCCAGAATGTTAATAGCTGGACCTTGTATAAGTTCTAAGGTATCTGTTCCGTCGCCACCTTGGAAAGTTCCGTTGCGCCCAAAGAATCGCCCTGCATTGAATATGAATGTGTCATCTAAGGCAGTACCAGTGGCATTCAAATCCGCAGTGAAGTTTCTAGCATCAATAGTAACACCGTCTTCAGCATCTTCTGGAAGCTCAATTCCCCCGATGGTTAAAGCTCTCTCTTGAGTTCCCAGAGCATCAAGCCCTGTTGGACTTGTTAAAACGTTAATTGTTAATCCATCAACATCAGATACTAGTCTGGTAATAACATTTCTACCGGCAACAGTAGCATTATTAAATCTGTCAGAGGTTAAATTCAGAGTAGGGGTTAAACCCGCATTAGGTACGTTTACTAAAGGTACGTTTTCTAAAGTCAAATCAACACTTGCTTGTGCTGCTCCTTGGAGGTTTAATCTCCCTGTACCATCTAGGGTGAAGCTATCAGCAGCAGCAGCATTGCTGAGGTCAACCGTGTTAGCGGCAAACTCATATCTGTTAACAGCAGTAATTCTGCTAGCGTCTACTGTTACAGTAGGTACGTTAACATTTAGATTTCCTTGCAAGCGCAAGATGTTAATATTCTGAGCTGCGTTAACAGCATTGAGTAAAGGAGGGTTGGTGTTGTTCATAACAACAGCAGCATCACTCCTCAATACTAATGTATCTGTACCATTACCACCATCAACTCTGTCCTGAGTATCAAAGTTGGCAAGCACAAACCCAATAGTGTCATCACCGGAACTACCTGTGAAGTTAACCCTACCGTTATTAAAGGTTAATTCTACACCGCCACTGTTAGCAGAGGCATTAACAGTTGTCTGTGCAGTGGGGTTTAAGGTAATTCCGTTGGTAACTTCTAGCCTTGCATCCCCGCTAATATTGATGTTTCTGAGGGTTATATCTGCTGGGTTTCCATTGTTTGCTAGTCCTCCACCAGTAATTGTATTCACCCCATCGTCAAATTCACTTTCCGACCTCAGGTTAACAGTCTCGACCCGATTACCTTCTATTGTCAGGTTTGTTGAAGAATCAGTCATGGAAACAGCCGCAACCGTTCCATTACCAAAGTTACCAGTGATAGGCCTATTGGTGACATTATCAATACCAAGTTCAACATCCCGCAGTCCGGCGACGTTCAAACCACCAAACGGATTAAACTTGACAGTAACTCTTTCCAAACCTGAACCAGCCAGAGGGCTAAAGTCAATATTTCCTAGAGCGTTGATTAATTCAACGTTTTCAACACCTCGGAGAGTGGGCAAAACGCTATTAGCGTTATAATACTTTAAAATATCTCTACCACCAGGTCCACCATCAATCCTGTCCCCTACTTGAATAGTGGCGAAAAATTGATTCCCATTGTCCCCAATGAACACGTCATTACCACTAGTACCTACAAGATTTTCATTAGGGCTGGTGGTCAGGGTAAAGGGTGTTTGGAAGTTATCAGTCAGACCTTGAGCAACGGCTACCTTATTGTTCAAAACCTCCCGATCTCGACTATCGGGAGCAGCAGCCTCTAATATTTCTAGAACAACTTGCGCTCTGGAGGAATTGTTGATTCTTTCAACCCAAAAATTCCTACCTCCCTCGTCTGCATCGCGTCCGAAAGCATTACTGTAGATTAACTCCACAAAATCACGGTTAATCAACCCGGTATATCTTTGTTGCGCCTCTTCTGAACCGATAATACTGGCGGTGATATCAGCGATAGATATACCTTCATTCAGCTGAGAAACCCAAAAAGCCTGACCCCCTGCATCTGCGGCTCTACCCAGCAATGTCACATAAAGGGATTGCACAAGTGAGCGATGGGTATCATTCTTAGCAGTTTCAACTCGACGATTTAAAACTTCTCTATCAGCAGTTCCGGCTGAAGCAATAATATCACGGACTACTTGAGCTTGTGTATCTACGGTGGGTGATGCGCCTAACCTCTCGACCCAATAAGCCTTACCACCTGAATCTGCTACCCGACCAAAGGCGTTGCTGTAGATAAACTCAATAAATTCACCGGGTGTAAAATCAGCAATTCTTGCTTGTACTGCTGGTGAATTAGTCAGTTCTGTGGCCAAGGTTGTGAGAGGAGATAGACCGAGATTTAACCGCCTCGTCCAAAATGCAAAAGCTTCTGGTTCTGCTCCTCTACCAAGGAGGGCAACATAGAGGCTTTGGATGTTATTGATATTTTCGACTGTCATAACTTGGGATTTTCACTCCTTCAAGGTTGGATACAACGCAACACCACACTGATTGTAACAGAAAATTGACTGCAAGTTCTGTTACATACATATTATTTGGCTATCAATTTTACACTTCTTTGGTTCAAAAGTTGCCAGAGTGTAACATTATGCCACAAATTATGATATAGCATTTCCTCTTGTTTTTGTCATCTACTTTTAGATAGATGTTTAATTTGGCTTTTTGTTGTCATCTACCTAAAGGTGTATATTAATTTAAGACTCGTGATCATATGCCTATGCCCATGGTCAGGGGTTAAAAATGCCCGAAACCTAGGCAGAATAGAGATTTCACATATTAATGTGAATTCTAAGAGGATGTTTGATCAGTCATGATTAGTGTATCAACTATTATGTGACCCCTCCCTAACCCTCCCCTTGTCAGGGAAAGGTGACTGGATTTTATTGTTTTTTGTGTGTTCCCCAATCCTTCCGGCGTTACCTGTTACCTGTTACCTAAGATAAAAATTACCTAAAGATTGAACCTAATACAAGATTTTAAATCTATCAAGCCATCACAGGAAGTACCGTTATGGACTTCAAAAACTACCAGTTCATCCACCCAGTCATAACTTACGCCTGTTTCGGAATGTATACCCACAGTAATCGTATAAACCCCCTTATTCATTAAGCAGGGAACTTGAAACACAACTTGTAATTGTTGATTTTGTGGAATATCCGGTAATTTAACCTGCTGTAAGTGGGTGTTAGTACCATAAATTACTAAACCCATGAGATTTCTTAAGGATATACCAACAACTAAATCAGAAAGCTCCCCTTGAGCTAGGATTAATATACTAATTTCAAAACTCTTACCCGTCTCTAATTTGGTGACTGCTTCACCCTGGTCATCCAGAATAGTTACCTCTTGAATGACTGCTAGCTGATTACCATGCCTACTTAAACCATCATAGTGATTATTTGGACTCTTATCATCAGGCTGGTCAATTAATTGGGCGCTTTGGGTGATTCTCGTTTCGGTTTCCGGCTGATCATCTGTGCTTAACAGGGCAATATAATGGTTAACTATATCATTAGGAGTACCTATTTCTAGCATTCTGCCAGAATTCATCAACATAGCGCTATGACATAACATTTTCACACTACTGGCATCATGGGAAACAAATAATATAGTTACCCCCTGTTCTTTGAGTTGACGAATTCGCTTCATACAGCGAGCTTGAAACTTTGCATCCCCCACAGCTAAAGCTTCATCTACTATCAAAATACTCGGTTCTGTATGAGCGACTACCGCAAAAGCCAACCTGACCACCATCCCACTAGAATAAGTCTTGACAGGATGCTCGATAAAATCCCCAATTTCCGCAAAAGCTGCTATATCATCAAATTTAGCTGTTATTTCTTCTCGACTTAAGCCTAAAATTTGACCGTTAAAAAATACGTTTTGTCTCCCAGTAAACTCTGGGTTAAACCCGCTACCTAGTTCAAGGAGGGCGGATACCCTACCATTAACAAATACTTCACCTGTAGTTGGGGTGAGGGTTCCGGCGATAATTTGTAAAAGTGTGCTTTTACCAGAACCATTTTGACCAATAATTCCTAAGGTTTCCCCCTGGGGAACCTGTAAGTTAATATCCCGGAGCGCCCAAAATTCCTGGGCGTAGTTTTTATTGGGTAGTAAAATTTCCTTGAGCTTATCTACTGGACGAGGATAACGCTTGTAAGACTTGGAGATGTTCTTTAGTGAAATGGCAATTTCCTCACCCATATCTATCTTATATTATTTTCCATGGTCGTAAGGTACAAAGTTTTTTAGTTTGAGGGAACAGGGAACAGGGAACAGGGAATAGGGAATAGGGAATAGGGAATAGGGAATTGGTGTGTGCTTCATTAGACACACAGAAAGGATATATTAGTAAAAACTTTGCTACAGGACATCAGCAAAAGCCGGACGCAGCTTTTTATAAACGGTAAACCCAAAACCAAATATAATCAAGGCGACTATACTAGCAACCCCCCATTCTCCCCAATGTTGCACCTCTCCCACTAAAATTAAATCACGATATACCTCGGCGATGGACGTGAGGGGATTTAACCAAAATACCCAATTGCGCCAACCATCGGGAATTGCTGAAGCAGGATAAATAATTGGTGTTAAATACAACCAGATATTTAAAACTACCCCCAGGGTTTGGGGAACATCACGCAAAAAAACCGTCAACCCCGCAGCTAAATAACCCAAACCCGTGGTTAAAAGTAATTGGGTTAACCAAACCAAAGGTAACAGCGCCAGGGTAGTATGTAATGTGTGAGTTTGGATAGCCACAAATACAATCAACGCCATCAAACCAAAAGAACTTTCAATAAAGGTAGATAAAATTGGCACCAAGGGTAACAAAGCTAGGGGAAAAACCACCTTTTTAACTAAATTTGGTTGTCCTACCACGCAACCAGCGGACTGGATGAGTCCCCCAGAAAAAGCAATCCAGGGAAGCAAACCCGCAAATAACCACAATCCGAAGGTAAAATTATTTTCGGGGAGACTCGTCAGGCTTAACTTGACTCTCAGGACAATGGCAAATACGTAAGTATAAATCAGTAACTGTGAAAGCTGATTTACCAATGGCCACAAATTCCCCAGGATTGACCCCTTATACCGCGCTTCTAAATCTCGCCTGACTAGGGTTCTGAGTAAATCCAACTTAGCCCTTAACTGCTGATTTATTGGCAGTATACTCCTCAGCTTCCCTGGGTATCCCATAATTCCCACTAATTAATCCTTACTCATAACTGATTACTAATAGCGCTTTCTGATTATACTGCCCAAGATAACCGATTTTGATCAGAAATCGGTTATCTGACTAATAATAAACTACAGATGAGACTGTAACCATATTTGCAAATCAGCCACAGTGGTAAAGTCTAACAAGTCCTCACCCAAAGCCTCAATCTGTGATAAAGATAACCCCTGTATCTGTGATCCACACTGGGGGGA
>NZ_JANQDF010000070.1:0-6335 GCF_029891675.1 Anabaenopsis tanganyikae CS-531 | reverse complement strand
TCTTAACAAAGTTTTACATTGTTGACACTCCCCTGAGTTTCCATCAAAGATAGAGTCCCCAGCTACCTTTCTTAATATATTTAGGGAACCATTCAAGTCTGCTGAATATATTTTCCCAGACTTAGACCTAAATAAACCTCTCTTGATTCTTTTACCTAAAGACCTTTAAATGTAAACAACATCCCCACTCAAGTTAAAATAACTAACAATATTCATAACTCCCTGGGTAAATTCTTGTCTGTGCCATCATAATGAAAAAAAAATTAATAGAAGTCGCCCTACCCTTGGAAGCCATCAACCAAGAATCAGCCAGGGAAAAATCCATTAGACACGGACATCCTTCTACACTACATTTATGGTGGTCAAGAAAACCCACAGCCACTTGTAGGGCGGTATTATTTGCTTCCTTAGTAGATGACCCATCTAGTCACCCCGATAAATTCCCCACAGAAGCAGATCAAGCACAAGAAAGACAACGGTTATTTGATATCATTGGTAAAATTGTTACCGTTGACAAAAAAGGGAAACCGGAGCAGGTAGTTAAGGGTTTAGTCTCTTGGGATAGTATCAATAACCGGGAAATTATCGAAACCGCCCAAAAAGAAATCGCCCGTTGTTTAGCCTGGAGTCGCAACGAAACACCACCCACAGACACCGCAGAAGTACGTACATATTTACAAAACTATGCACCTCCTGTTTATGACCCCTTTTGTGGTGGTGGTTCCATACCCCTAGAAGGACAACGCCTAGGTTTAGTCGCCCATGGTAGTGATATTAACCCTGTCGCCGTACTAATTACTAAAGGCTTAATTGAAATTCCCCCCAAATTTCAGAATCAACCCCCCGTCAACCCAGAAGCGCAAACAAAGTTAAAAGCCCCCCAATGGTACGGCGCGCAGGGGTTAGCAGCCGACGTGGGCTATTATGGCGAATGGATGCGAAACCAAGCTTTTAAAACTATTGGCCATTTATACCCCAAGGTGAGTTTACCCCTGGAGCATGGCGGTGGGGAAGCAACCGTAATTGCTTGGTTGTGGGCGCGGACTGTCAAATGTCCTAACCCCGCTTGTGGGGCGCAAATGCCCTTAGTAAATTCCTTTAAATTATCCACCAAAAAGGGTAAACAAGCTTGGGTAGAACCTGTAATTGATAGCAGTCACCAACCCCCCAGGGTGAGTTTTACAGTCAAAACCGGGGAAGGAACACCACGGGTGGGAACCGTTAACCGCAGAGGGGCGATGTGTATTTGTTGTGACAGTCCAGTACCCTTTGACCACATCCGCCAGGAGGGGAAAGCAGGAAGAATGCAGACTCAGTTAATGGCTATTGTAACGGAGGGTCAAAAGCAACGCCTGTATATTCCCCCCAATGAGGAGCAGATCAAAGTGGCTTTGTCAGCAGAGCCACAATGGAAACCAGACAGTAACTTACCAGAACAAGCCCTTGGTTTTCGTGTGCAATTATATGGAATGACCCAACACGCTGATTTATTTACCCCCCGTCAGCTTGTCGCCTTAACCACCTTCAGCGATTTAGTCAGGGTCGCCAGAGAACAAGTCAAACTTGATGCTCTAGCTGCGGGTATCCCAGATGATAACTTACCACTTTCCCAAGGGGGTATGGGTGCGACGGCTTACGCCGATGCTGTCGCCACTTATTTAGGGTTTGCAGTTGATAAATCAACGGATTATTGTTCTAGTATATGTAGTTGGCATTCAGGGCGTGATACGATCCGAAATACATTCGCCCGTCAAGCAATTCCCATGACCTGGGACTTTGTAGAAGCTAACCCCTTAAGTGATTCTACAGGTAACTTTGGCGGTGCTGTTGACTGGATATCAGCAGTCATAGAATTAAGAAATACTGACACCCCTGGCTTAGTTAAACAACATAATGCAGCCCAAAAATTACATTTAAACTCTCCGGTCATCTCCACAGACCCCCCATACTACGATAACATTGGCTATGCAGACTTAGCAGACTTCTTTTATATCTGGCTGCGCCGTTCCATTGGCAAACTTTACCCACAAATTTGCAGTACCTTACTAGTACCCAAAATAGAAGAACTAGTCGCCACCCCCTACAGGTTTGGCGGTGATAAACAACAAGCTAAAGAATTTTTTGAAACTGGTTTAGGTGCAGCTTTTAGGAGAATGCGAGAAACCGCAAATTCTGAATATCCAGTTACTATTTATTACGCCTTTAAACAGTCAGAAACAGAAACCAGTCAAAATAACCAAAATGTCACCGCCTCCACCGGTTGGGAAACCATGCTAGAGGGTTTAATCCAAGCTGGTTTTACTATTGTGAGTACTTGGCCAATGCGAACAGAATTAAGTAACCGCAGCGTAGGTATTGGAACCAACGCCCTGGCCTCTTCCATTGTCCTTGTCTGTCGTCCCCGTCCAGAAACCGCCCCCTCCGTCACCCGTCGCCAATTTCTGCAACAACTCAAGCGGGAACTCCCCGCAGCACTGGAAAAACTGCAACAAGATAATATCGCACCGGTGGATTTAGCCCAAGCTAGCATTGGTCCGGGTATGGGTATTTTCTCCCGTTACACTAAAATCCTAGACGCTGACGGTTCTGCTATGGCGGTACGTACGGCCCTACAATTCATTAATCAAATGTTGGATGAATACCTGACGGAACAGGAGGGAGAATTTGACCTAGAGACCAGTTGGGCTTTGATCTGGTTTGAACAACATCAATTTAATGAGGGAATCTATGGGGAGGCGGAAACTTTATCTAAAGCTAAAAATATCAGTGTTCAAGGGTTGGTGAATGGGGGTATTCTGTTTGCTGAAGGTGGAAAGGTGCGACTATTGCGCCGGGGAGAGTTACCAGAGAATTGCAACCCCATGGGGTGTAATTGGCTGATTACCCAACACCTGATCTACACTTTGGATAAAAAAGGAGAAACCGGCGCTGCGGCGGTATTATCTGAATATAAGGGTGAGTGGGAAATCTTACGAGATTTAACCTATCGGTTATATAACATTTGCGACAAAAAAGGCTGGAGACAGGAGGCCACTGCTTATAACAGTCTGGTAATTTCCTGGGGGGAAATTTGTCGCCTAGCAGCTCAAAGCCGACCAGACACCCTACAGGGAGAATTGTTTTCAGATCCCCGACTTCTAGACTAACTATATTAGACTATCCCCCATACCGAAAGAAGTCGGGGATCTTAACCACACCCATTGTCTAAGAGGTTGTTTGATAAGTTTTCTTTCCCACATGCTCTTAAATGAATTTCTCCCAAAAGTATTTCGCCGGGAGCACCGGTCGCTGATGGTAAGTTACCAGGAAGTCCCAACTGTCGCCAGTAGGCTAAAACGGCAAAAGCGATCGCCTCTTTAAAATCAGCATTTAAGCCCACCTCATCCGTAGTCAAAACCGACAGGGATGGCAGTAATAACTGTAACCTGTGTTTTAAATACAGATTGCGACTACCCCCACCACATAATAATACCTGCCGGGGCATTTGGGGTAAAAAACTCCGATAACTGTGAGCAATAGACCCAACAGTAAGTTCTGTGAGTGTCGCCAGTAAATCAGCTGGATTGAGTTGGTAGGGTTCAGCATCTTGCAAACATTGGTGTAAGTAAGCTACACCAAACAACTCGCGCCCCGTAGACTTGGGTGGGGGTAGATGAAAGTAATCTTGCTCTAACCATTGTTCTACCAATGAGTAGCAAGGAACACCACTAGCAGCCCAATTGCCATTTTCATCATAGGACTGACCACCATCAGTTAAATATTCTACTGCCAAATCCAACAAACTATTTCCCGGGCCAGTATCCCAGGCGCGAATTTGGGAAAGCCAATCATCACCACGAGGGGGAAGGTAAGTGACATTACCAATTCCACCAATATTTTGAATGCAACGTCCCCCCACTGAATCACCGAGTAAAAAAGCATCAACTCTCGGTACAAGGGGCGCACCATGACCGCCAATATTAATATCCGCGTTCCGAAAGTTACTCACAGTGGTAATTCCTGTGAGATGGGCAATTAAAGCACCTCGGCCTAATTGCAGACTGTAACCTAATGTAGTGTTAAATGCGTCTGTGTGTGCGGGTCGATGGTAAACAGTTTGACCATGGGAACCAATTAAACTAGCTGGTTGGTGACCGATTTGGATATTTTTAGCAGCTTGGGCGAAAGCACAGGCGATCGCATCGTCTATTTCTGCTAATTCTGCCATAGAAATGGCAACACCAGCGCCCACTGCTAATATTTTTTCTCTTAATTCAGCTGTGTAGGGATATGTTTCCCCAGCGATTAAACCCACCTGCAAATCTAAATCACTACCAGAAATCTCCACCAAAGCAGCATCTATACCATCTACGGAAGTACCGCTAATTAAACCGATCACGCGAGTAGGTACAGTAACTGTTTTAGTGGGATCCATTGGCAAAGATTCTTTGAACGATAGGAAGTTAACACTTAATTTATACTACTTTTTCTGGGCTTTGCTCAGTGAAAATATGAATTGAGTTTTACGCAAAGGCGTAAAGGTTAAATTCACAGTCAGCTATTTTTTGATGTTTCTGGGTAGTGATGTTGGTGGTAATACAGTTCACATTCACTGCGGTAGGATAAAAGGTAGAATCAATTAGCATTTCTCCCGATGAATCTAGCTGAAACCCCCAATAAGGAAAATTCTCATAATCCTTTTCTCACCCTCAACTACGAACCAGCATTAGAATCTTTGGGTGATGACTACTACGACGAGGTAATAGCAGCTGATTTTCCCCAACATATCTTACGCTGGCGCAATGATTCACTCTTACCGCTTTTGGGGCTAGACCCCCACGCCGTTACAGACGAGAATTTTATTAACGCCTTTGGTAAATTCCAGCAACGCCGACCATTATTAGCATTACGTTACCACGGTTATCAATTTGGTACATATAACCCTGATTTGGGTGATGGTAGAGGCTTTCTCTATGGACAAGTCCGCGGTGCTGATGGCCAGTTATACGACTTTGGTACTAAAGGTTCTGGTAAAACACCCTACTCTCGTGGTGGTGATGGAATGCTGACACTTAAAGGCGGAGTCCGAGAAGTTTTAGCAGCAGAAGCATTACACCAATTAGGAGTACGTACCTCTCGCTGTTTGACCATGATTGAAACCGGGTTATCTCTGTGGAGGGGTGATGAACCTTCACCTACAAGGTCATCTGTCATGGTCAGGGTGAACAGTTCCCATATCCGGTTTGGTACTTTTGAACGTTTGCATTATTTCCAACGACCAGATTTAACTCAAAAACTTTTAGACCATGTAATTCAGTATTATTACCCCCATTTACAGCCAGAACCCAATAAATATGTTTTATTTTATGCCGAACTAGTCAAACGGGTGGCGCAACTAGTAGCTCAGTGGATGGCGGTTGGTTTTTGTCATGCAGTCCTCAATACTGACAATATGTCAATTACCGGGGAAAGCTTTGACTATGGCCCTTATGCTTTCATTCCTACTTATGACCCCTACTTTACAGCCGCTTATTTCGACTACTATAGACGTTACTGTTATAGCCATCAACCCAGTATTTGTCAATTGAATTTAGAACTGCTTCAGGAACCATTACAAGCAATCATTGACAAAACAGAAATGGATTCAGCCTTAGGAAAGTTCAATAAGTATTATCAAGATGAATACCGCTCGTTAATGTTGAAAAAGTTGGGTTTTGAGCAGTTAGATTTGTCAGCAGCAAATGAACTGTTAAATTTAACAATTCAATTCTTACAAGATAGCCAAGTTGGTTATCACCAATTTTTCTGGGAAATGGCGCGGACTTTTACTGCTAAATGGCGAGATGATCCCCATATGGTCATGAACGGTGCGGATATTATCCCGACATCAGGTGCATCACAGATATTTGAGAACTGGTGTTTACTGTATCATCAAATTCTCAATTCTTTTGACTGGGAATACATGGATGTAATTGCTCAAACTCTAGTTAATCATAATCCCCAGACGGCTTTATTAAGACCAGTGATTGAATCAGTTTGGGAACCGATCGCCCAAGAGAATAATTGGCACCCGTTTAATGATTTGGTGCAAAAAATCCAATCAAAAGGTTAGAGGTTGTTTGGTAAGTTTTCCGCAGGTAATTTTTATCTTAGGGAACAGGGAACACACAAAAAACAATCAAATCCAGTCCCCTCCCCTGACAAGGACAAGACAAGGTGGACAAGGTGGACAAGGTGACCACCGGAGAAAAACAGTACAAAGTCTGTATTCTTAGTAAGAAAAATAGGCCATTAAAAGACCATTGTCCGTATAAAATCTTCCTTGTCCACTTTCCTTCCTTGTCTTCGGTAGTCTT
>NZ_JANQDF010000069.1:0-5152 GCF_029891675.1 Anabaenopsis tanganyikae CS-531 | reverse complement strand
TCACTATTCCCTATCCCCTATCCCCTATTCCCTATTCCCTACTCACTATTCCCTACTCACTATTCCCTGTTCCCTGTTCCCTGTTCCCTGTTCCCTTAAAACCATAATGATGATGTCCTAACCAATATGTCCGTTGCTATACATGATTTCCTAGTCGGATTCATCCGACTTCAGCTTTCAGACAGGGGTTTTAAACCCCTGGCACACTAGCCCATTGCAACAGTTGCAAAATATACTATATATTGGTTTAATATCCAGTGCTAGCTTATAGCTAAAACTTAACAGCATTTCCAGACCTTACCCCCAGCCGTCACCAGACCTTTAACCTTGGGGTATAACTTGTCATTGACAAAAATAGAAATTAACAGTTATACTAAGTAAACACCAACAATGACCATCAACAACCGCGAACGAATAGGCAGAGCCTTAGATTTACTACAAAAAGGCTTGTATCCCTTTTTAGAAAGGGAAATGGGCGCAAAATATGGTGATAAGTGGGTAGTTGCTGCTACTCCCTTCGTTTCCGAAGACCGCACCCTACGCCGCCCCGTGGCTCAAATGCTCAAGCAGGATGTAGCAGAAGTCCTCAAAGTCATGTGGAATCAGTGGAACGAAGTATTTAACCAAACTCTGGGTAAAGCCGAAAGAAGCTTAGTGAGTGAATTAATGCTCACCCGTAACGCCTGGGCCCACAATCAGCCATTCTCCACAGATGATACCTACCGCGCCTTAGATAGTATTAACCGTCTTTTGACCGCCATTTGCGCATCAGAAGCCGATGACGTAGAAAAGCAAAAACAAGAACTCCTACGCATCCGCTTTGAAGAACAAGCGCGCAGGGAAACCCGCAAAGCCGCAGCAACTTCCGTAGAAACCCATCCCGTTAGCGGTTTCAAACCCTGGCGAGAAATAGTCACCCCCCACCCAGATGTTGCTTCCGGTCGCTACCAAGAAGCAGAATTTGCCGCGGATCTTTGGCAAGTTTACCTAGATGAAGGTTCCGACGAGTACCGCTTACCTACAGAATTTTTTCGCCGCACCTATTTAACCGAAGGACTTAAACAACTGCTGCTGAACGCCTTACAGCGATTCTCTGGCCAGGGTGGTGACCCAGTAATTGAATTACAAACTAATTTCGGTGGGGGTAAGACCCACGCTCTGCTGGCATTATATCATCTGTGCTTTGGTGTTCCTCTCAAAGACCTACCGGAATTGGAACCAGTTTTAACCACCGCCGGGATGTCAGAGTTACCAGAAAATGTGAAAACTGCGGTGATAGTAGGTAACAAAATACGCCCCGGTAAACCAGACACAAAAACAGATGGTACAGTCGTCAGAACCCTTTGGGGAGAAATAGCTTGGCAATTGGGCGGTAAAGAAGGTTACGAAATGTTGCGGGAAACAGACGAAACCGCTACTAACCCCGGCGATATTCTCAAAGATTTATTTAACCGCTATGCTCCCTGTTTAATTCTCATTGATGAGTGGGTAGCCTATGGGCGACAACTCCATGATGATAATATCTTACCCGGTGGCAGTTTTGACACCCATTTCACCTTTGCCCAAACCCTCAGCGAGTCCGCTAAGAATGCAGACCGCACCTTATTAGTAGTCAGTATACCCTCTTCTGATATTGAAGTTGGCGGCGAAAAAGGTAGAGAAGCCCTCAACCGCTTAAAAAATGCCATTGGTCGGGTTGAGTCTCCTTGGCGACCTGCTAGCGCCGAAGAAAGTTTTGAGATTGTTCGTCGTCGTTTATTTCAAAACCTCACAGACCCTAACTTATTCGTAGCTCGTGATGCTGTCGTACGCGCTTTTAGCGAAATGTACCGCAATCAACCCCAGGAATTTCCCCTAGAATGTCGAGAAGCTGACTATGAACGCCGCTTAAAACAAGCCTATCCCATTCATCCAGAATTATTTGACCGTCTCTATAACGACTGGTCTAGCTTAGATAAATTCCAACGCACCCGCGGAGTATTACGACTCATGGCTAAAGTCATTACTGTACTCTGGGAACAAGGCGATCGCTCCTTAATGATATTACCAGCCAATATTCCCATGGGGGAAAGTCAAATACAGTCAGAACTCACCCGTTACCTAGAAGATTCCTGGGTTCCAGTAATTGAAAAAGATGTCGATGGGACCAACTCCCTCCCCATGCTTTTAGAAGCTCAAAACACCAACCTAGGGAAATACTCCGCCTGTCGCCGTGTTACCCGCACAATTTACCTAGGTTCCGCCCCCACCTTACAAGCAGCAAACCGAGGTTTAGAAGACCGCAGAATTAAACTCGGTTGTGTCCACCCCGGTGAAAGTGTAGCCATCTTTGGAGACGCTCTGCGCCGTCTGAGCGACCAAGCTACCTATATATATGTCAGTGACGGTAATCGTTATTGGATATCTACCCAACCCAACGTCACCCGCACCGCGCAAGACCGCGCTCAACAAATCAGCGAAGACATACACCGAGTTTGGGAAGAAATTATCAGCAGACTGAGAACCGATAAAGAGCGGGGTGAATTTGCAGGGGTGCATATAGCCCCCAATTCTAGCGCTGATGTTCCCGATGAAGAAAACATGGGCGTGCGGTTAGTCGTCTTAGCTCCCCAGTATAGCCACAGCAGCAAAGCTAAGGATAGCCCAGCCTTAGAAAAAGTGACAGAAATTCTCTCTTATAAAGGCGCTAGTCCCCGTTATTGTAAGAATTTGCTCTTATTTCTGGTGGTGGATAAAACTAAACTAGATAATTTAGTCCAGCATGTTTGTCAATTTTTAGCCTGGGATTCTATTGTTAAAGAAAAAGACTCTTTAAACTTAGATGTTTCCCAAACCAATCAAGCTCAACAAAAGCAAGAGGAAACTAATAAAAATGTCAATCTGTTACTTCAAGACACTTATCAATGGCTGTTAATTCCCCATCAACCAGATGCGCACAAGCCCATAACTTGGGAAGAAATTCGCATTCCTGGGCAAGATTCTTTCATTATTCGGGCTAGTCGGAGATTTCTTCACGAAGAACAACTCATACTTAAGTATTCCCCTTCCCGTCTGCGTCTAGAAATCCTTGACTCTTATATCTGGTCTAACGCCGATCATGTTGACTTAAAAACACTGTGGAAATACTTTACCCAATATCTCTATCTACCCCGCCTCAAAGATGAACAAGTGTTACTCAATGCTGTTCAAGAAGGAGTAGCAGCCTTACTGTGGAAAGAATACTTCGCCTACGCCAGCGGCTACGATCAAGCTAAGGGACGCTATTTAGGGTTAAAAGCCTGTGAAGGGATTACAGCTACCCTCAGCAGCCAAAGTTGGTTAGTTAAAGCCGAGGTTGCAGAGCAGCAACTACAGCAAGATACAGCTGTACTACAACCCCCAACCCCACCAACTCCAAACCCAACTAATATTAACCCCAGTAATTCTACTAAATCAGTAAAAGAACCGGTAACAGAATACACCCCTTCCCCACCCCCTCCAAAACTGCGGCGTTTTTATGGCTCCGTCAATTTAGACCCCCAGCGGGTCATTCGGGATGCTGAACAAGTAACTAGCGAAATTGTCCAACATCTGGGGGGTTTAGTCGGTGCAGATATCCAAGTCACTCTAGATATTCAAGTGCAATTACCTGATGGAATCCCAGAGAATGTAATTCGCACCGTCACCGAAAATTGCCGGAGTCTCAAGTTTAAAACTTACAATTTTGAGGAGGAGTAACAAAACCGCTCTTGGCTGCTCTTGTGCGTCAACCAGTAGGTGTCAAAATCAGATTGACAATTTCCCGCATCAGAACCTTTGTATAGTCTAAGTTTCCAGTGTTTTTAGTGGTTTTGAGGTTGACGCATTCTCGGCAAGTCTTACCAGATAAAGGTTTGATGGATTTTTTTTGATGCTACTCTTGACACCAGGATATCTGAAAAGTTATATTATCTCCAGGTTGACGGATCAGAACCTTGAAAACCAAATATATCAATGCTTTCCTGGGTGGGCAGCCACAATTACCTATAATCCCTATCAGGGATTGAAACCCATAGTAATATGCAGCCATATACTGTGGTAAATTTTATTATAAGCCACAATTACCTATAATCCCTATCAGGGATTGAAACCAGGTACTCTTAAAGGTCAGGGGATTATTACCACATCTCGCCACAATTACCTATAATCCCTTATTGGGTTCAATTGTGATATAGTCTCTGTAATTCATGATGTGACGAGGGCATTTTTATTAATTTTAATATTAATTTAATCATACCATTTATTTCTGCTAAAAACAGTGAGTTTTGCCAACACTCAAGCTCTAATCACAGTAATTCTATATTGATTTTCCGTCACCACAACTTCAGTTGATAACCTTTCTTCCATTGGTAAGGCATTTTTCCGCCTATCAAAGATAAATAACCAACCAAAATCTAAACCCAAACGCCCTAAATAAGATTCTAACTGTTCAATTCCATCACCTTGCGGATCGCCTTTTTTATCCCTCCACACTTTCAATTCAATCCCTAAAATAACATCTTTATAACGCAAACATAAATCCATTCTATCACTACCGATCGCATATTCCCTTTCTAAAACCCCTCCACCATTAATCACACGATGCAAAAAAGCCATTAATACAATATGCGGCGCAATTTCATGATAACCTGTGCTACCTAATAATGGTTCTCCATGTTGTCGCCAAAACTTCAGAAATGCACTTAATAAAGCATCAATATTTAATTCCCCCTCTGATGTTAACCAAGTAGGTGCAATTATGGGTAAGGATGCCATTGGTGTCACAGTTAAAACTCTGGGTAACACTTCCCGATAAATGGGATTAGCAATAGTTAATCCTCCATAAGGGTGCATTTTACATAATCCTAAATCCATCACAAATTGAATATCATCATTAGGTATATTCCCTAATTCTAAACCTGCTAACATTGGTTCAATAATTGCTTTTATTCTTGGTTCTCTTAACCTTTCCGCTAAACTATCTAAATGAGTATCTTGACGAGCAATTAATATCTCCTTAGCCGTTAAAATATGTTCTTTTGTAATAGCAATACTTCTATCTTTTACCATTTTTTCTACAACTTCTTTAGCTAAAGCATTCACCAACCAAGGTTGTCCTTGCGTTAAATCATAAGCTGTTTCTATTGCTTCTGGT
>NZ_JANQDF010000068.1:0-18368 GCF_029891675.1 Anabaenopsis tanganyikae CS-531 | reverse complement strand
TTTCTTTTAAAGTTGATTCCACTGCCGATATCTTTGATGATTTCGGCATCTGGGTAGAGTGATTGCATATAGGCGATTTGTCTACCAAGGTCGTCTCGTTGCTTGGTTGAACTAACTCGGCAGTAGCAGACAATGGAAGTTCTAGTGGCACCACGGAGGTAGGATTCGACATGAAAAAGTCTTTGTCCTGCTTCGTTTTTGATGCTTTCAATCTTGCCATTGTCTGCGTACTTCCTTAAAGTGTTTGGGTGCAGTCCCAGTTGTTTAACTGCTTCTCGTAGTGGTACATAAGCCATACCACTATCTTAGCATTTATGAGGATATGTAATCTATTGTTAGTAAATAACTAGCTATTGGCTAACCTCAAACAAGTAGGAGACACATTATATTGTTTATTTTATTGAATTTAAATATTGAATTTAAATTAAGTTCAAATATATTTAGTTCCCAAACTCATCATCTGTGTATCATCCTCCTAAGGAAATATACAGATTGGCAGATGAAGTTAAAAGATTAGGCGCTCAGTACTTATGCTGCCCAGTATAAGCTTTAATCAAATATCCCCAAGTTTTACTTAGGAATTTGGAAGTTAGGTAAAGTGGCCTAACTTCACAATCTAGCCCATACCGCAGTTAGTCTGATACCTGAGCGCCAAGGCTCATAGGTTTTTTTGCCGAGTTTCGCGCCACACTTCCACCATTCGACCCCAATTGGTACTAAATTCGCCTAGACCCCATAGGCTCCCTGGTCTTTCTTCATCCCAAGAGGAGGAAAGAACACCATAAGTAATCCCCAAAACTCCAATGCCAAATAATCCCATATTCACCAATAACACGGCAATGGGAGGCAGTTGGATTTCTGTATACGTAGCCAGTAAATAACTCACTACTAGGGTTGTAATGCCCAAAGCTGTTGGTATACCACAGAATCCCGCCACACGCCGGATCATCCTTTGGCTAACAACCTCGGGAATGGCCATTTCTTCTTTAGTGAAAGGTGGCTGATTGCTAGGGGGTCTTTCTGCAGTCTTTACCTGTGCTTGTGGTTTACTGGTGCCTTTGGTGGGTTTTTGGCGCTTGGTTTTTGGTTCAAAAGGTAAGGGGCTGCGATCGGATTCTTCAGCAGACATAAGCGATAATTCCTACCCACGAATACCGAGACGACCAATTAAATCTTGATATTTTTCCCGACTACCTTGTTGAATATAGGAGAGAAGACGCTTGCGCTGACCAATCATCTTCAATAATCCCCGACGGGAGGAATGGTCTTTTTTATTTGCCTGGAGATGTAAGCTGAGGCGACTAATGCGGTCGGTCAGCATGGCAACTTGAACTTCGGCAGAACCAGTATCGGTTTCGTGAACTTGATAGTTCGACATGATTTCTTGTTTGCGCTGTTGCGTCAGAGCCATGATAGATTCAGTTTCTAGTTATGTTAAATGTATGCAGCAATCTCCCATGATATCACAGCCGCCAAATTGTTGGTATGAATCAGCAATCAGTATTTTGGCTGTATGGGCCGGTATGTCCATATTTCAACTGCTTGTGTCAACTCCTACCCTAGCAACTAATGCAGTTTTTGGTAAGCAGCCAAAATAATCTTTTCAGTTTCATCCCAATTGATACATTTATCGGTTACGGAAACACCATACTTTAACTCTTCTCGCTTACCGGTTATGGGTTGATT
Organism: Anabaenopsis tanganyikae CS-531; assembly: GCF_029891675.1. Lineage (NCBI taxonomy): Bacteria > Bacillati > Cyanobacteriota > Cyanophyceae > Nostocales > Nodulariaceae > Anabaenopsis > Anabaenopsis tanganyikae. Next base: position 16,682 of record NZ_JANQDF010000068.1, on the reverse strand, counting down.
ACCTTCATATAGGTTTGATTCCAGCATTACACCTACTATTGATGTATTACCATCAACTATTTGTTGAATCACATCTTCTAATACATTCGGTTGTAATTTGTAATCTTTATTAGTATTTCCATGGCTACAGTCGATGACAATTCTTGGTGATAAATCCGCCTCTTTTAATTTTTCTTCTACCAGTTTGACATTTGCTGCTTCAAAGTTAGGCTGACTACCACCACGTAAAATAACGTGACCATAGGGATTTCCTCTAGTTTCAAATACACTAACCTGTCCTTTATGATTAATGCCTAAGAAACTATGAGGACTTTTAGCAGACTGTAAAGCATTTAAAGCGACTTGAATATTACCATCAGTACCATTTTTAAACCCTACAGGCATGGAAAGTCCACTAGCCATTTCACGATGGGTCTGTGATTCAGTAGTTCGTGCGCCAATGGCAGACCATGTAATCAACTCACTAATATATTGAGGTATGATGGGATCTAGTGCCTCTGTACCCGCTGGTAAACCCAACTCTACTATTTTTAGCAGTAGGCTACGTGCAGTTAATAAACCTTTTTCTACATGGAAAGAATCATCCATATCTGGATCATTAATCAATCCTTTCCATCCCACTGTAGTGCGGGGTTTTTCAAAGTACACCCTCATAATGAGTAGCAGTTTATCCTTCACTCTGTCAGATAAAACTTTCAATTTCTGGGCGTATTCCAGTGCTGCTTCTGGATCATGAATTGAGCATGGCCCAACTACAATGAATTTTCTGCTGTCCTGGAAATCTAGGATATTTTTGATTTCCTGTCTATATTGCCAAACATTCTGTTCAGCCAATTTAGTTAAAGGTAATTTTGTTTTGACTTCATTCGGCGTTAATAATACGTGAGAGTTCTTGATGTTAGTATTAAATAATTTATTGTGCATAGAGCCAAACTGGTGATTTTTGCTATTCTCCTGAGAGGATGTTGATCAATTATTTTCAGCCGTCTAGCCATTGCCATACTAAGTAGCATGATATTGACTCACTTTGCTTAAAATACTGCACTGTCCGTTGATTACACGGTAATAGGCATAGGGAATTGAAAACGCTGAGTTTTTCTTGAGTTCACCATGGGTGTAGTAGCGAATTATATGCGCACAAAATTTTTCAAACATCCTCTGAGGGAAAGTTTATATACCATTTTAAATCAAATTCACCACACTGAGTTACAGATTTTTCAAATAACCAAGAGTTTTGTCTGTTAATTTCTCAATTTAACCGGCAAAATCCTATTTGATTCCTTAAAATGGGCATAAATTTAAAAACCCGTTTTCTGGAAACTGGGGTAATTCTCTCTCACACCACAGTGGTTTAGACATAAGCTTACTCGGTTAAAATTATATATGCAATTAATTATACATATATTTGAGAAATCGAAATCAATGGACTAGTTCTCAATTGTTGTGTTTTCATCACTTTCAGCCATGAGCTTGATTGCGCGATCGCATTTTCGTTATAAACACCATTTTGTAGTTGAACAGTTATGGGAACTTATGTATCATCACCCTGGTTCATAGAGATTTCTTGCTCATTCCAAAAAAAAAGGAGCCTCATTAACAGGCTCCCTGATTATAAGGTGCAAACAAAATCTATTCAATGGCGATCGCCATGAAATTATTTATTAATTTCATTAACAAATCTTGATATGAATACTTTCTCAATGATGAATAAACTCTTCACTCAACCTTGATAGGTATTCATAACATTTTACATATATGAAGTAAGATTAACCAGTGCAATTCCCTCTGATTAGATACACTTATACAATAGTACAGTTTTTACTATATCTCACTGCAATTTAACAATTAAATCATTTTTTTATTTTTATTTTTTGAGAGAATTAAAAAAAAATGATTAATTTAAATTTTCTGAAACTTCCCACACCCAAATCCAGCTCTTAAAGTCATAGCTTGGGTGGCGTAGCTATACCTGACCTACAAGTAAGATGGTTATCAAACCAGAGTTATACATGGGGACTGTCACAAGAACATGGTTTTTACTCTTATTGTTATCAGAAATTTACTCAATGCTACCCTGAGTTTCTTGCAAATAACTTAATAACCAATTCGCGGCCGTTGCTCTACGAGTCTGTCGCGGACCAAATTCACCAATTTTGTAACCTTTAAAACCCAATTTTTCTTTCAAAATTTGTTTATTGTCTTTAGGAATGGCACGAGTTAATTTTACCGTTGCTGGGCGGCTATCAATGAAATCAGGTGGTTCTGGGTAATCATCTCGCCATTCTGATGTGACTTCGCTGTTATCCCATTTAGCAATTGAAGAGTCATAGCGATAACCTAAATAGTGCCATACTAATTGATTGACTATGGCATCACCAATTTTATCATCAAGAATAGCCCAGATAGTTTCTGTATTCAGTGGCGGCAAGTTAGACATGATCGATTCAAATTTTACAGTTGACCTGTGAGCAGATTAAATATTGGTCAGCAGTTGTAGTTAAACTGAGAGAATCCTACAAACTAGACTAATCTTATCGCTTTTTACAAATATTTAAAGATTATCAGTATCTTCTTGACACTCCGCGCACTCATATGATGGAGATTCTCAGTTCATTCGGCCTCCCTAGGGACTAAATCAATACAAGCATCTAGCCTTGTGGGATAGATCCACAAGCTGACAATGCACCTCATTTCAAGGTTGGGGTCTGCGGAGAAGCCGATGCCACAAGAGTTAGAATTATTGAGGTTATACAGTTTAAATGGGGGACAATTCAGTTTATGCCGAATCCTACACCACTACCCAAGATAGTCCGCGCCCATGTATTTATTTCCGGTCGAGTGCAAGGAGTAGGCTATCGCTATGCTACCGTCGATACAGCGACTCAGTTGGGATTAACCGGTTGGGTGCGGAATCTTCCCGATAACCGTGTAGAAGCAGTTTTTGAAGGGGCGCGGGTGGTTGTAGAACAGATGGTTCGCTGGTGTCACACTGGACCACCTGCTGCAGTGGTCAAAGATGTTGTGCTTGAGTATGAAAAACCTCAAGGTTTGCGGGGGTTTGAAGTTAAGCCTTTGGATTGAACTCTCCCAGACCGCAGTTAAAAAAGCTCTGGGGAAATGAGTAATCAATTCACTGCCAATACAACCGAACCTGTAATTTTGCCACTACGTAGGGCATATAAAGCTTGATTTGCTTCAGCTAGAGGAAAAGAATTAACTTCGGTGTGGATGGGGATTTTCGGTGCTATAGCCAGAAATTCTTCTCCATCTTGGCGAGTTAAATTCGCCACCGATCGCAAAACTCTTTCTTGCCAGAGGATTTCATAGGGAAAAGCCGGAATATCACTCATGTGAATACCAGCACAAACCACAATACCACCTTTAGCTACTGCACGCAAGGCAGCTGGAACTAATTTTCCTACAGGAGCAAAGATAATTGCTGCATCCAAGGGTTCTGGCGGTAAGATGTTGGAATTTCCAGACCAAGTTGCACCTAATTGACGGGCAAACTCTTGTCCCTGAATATCTCCTGGACGGGTAAAGGCGAAAACTTGTCTGCCATGATAACGAGCCAGTTGAATCAAAATGTGGGCAGATGAACCAAAACCATAAAAACCCAGTTTTCCAGCATCACCAGTCATGCTGTAAGCGCGATAGCCAATTAAACCACCACATAATAGAGGTGCTGCTTGTAAGTCAGGATAGCTGGGGTCTAGGGTAAAACAAAAACGGTGGTCAGCTACGGTATAATCTGCATAACCACCATCTAAGTTATAACCCGTAAACTCAGCATAATCGCAAAGATTTTCACGATTAGAAACACAGTAACGGCAGTAATTACAAGTATGGCCGAGCCAAGGAACACCCACACGTTGACCGATATGAAAATTAACAACACTATCACCTTTGGCCTCAACCGTACCGACAATTTGATGTCCTGGGATTAAAGGTAGTTTTGGATGAGTTAATTCGCCATCTACTATATGTAAATCCGTGCGACACACAGCACAGGCATGAACACGAATCAGCACTTGCTCAGAATTGGGTTTTGGTACTGGTAACTCAACTAGGCGTAGAGGTTGGCGCGGCGCATCCAAAATCATTGCACGCATAGGTAATTATATGGTCAAAATTTTCTGTATTTATATGGTATGGGCAATTCATGAATTGACCCTAGCTCTAGAGATGGAGATAATTTTCCCCCATGCTTCCCAGGTATCTAACTCTTTTGTAAATTCTATTGACTTTTTATAAAGTATTCGTTACACTTGTTTACATAAGTTAGCAAATACCTCAAACCATTTTAAGTAAATCAGTATCAATCAAGTTGCTTTGGACTTGAGCTAAAATTTCGCTTCTTAGTATTGTTGTATCTAAATCGTCATTCTTACTTCTGTGAATCAGAAACCTCAGTTGCCAAGCTGAGGTTTTTTGTTGCTTACTGAGCGTTAATTGAGATTTTGTTGATATTTTGGCATTTTCTTGCGGCTAAATCACGCAGCGATCGCTACATTAGAAAATACATGACGAGATTTATTGATAGGTGACTCACACAAAACCATGAGTGAAAATGTAACGATTTTTCAAAATCCTTTACTTAAAGGTTCAGGCTTACCCCCCTTTCAGGACATTCAACCAGAGCAAGTAATACCAGCCTTCGGGCAGCTACTGGCCGAACTTGACCAGAAGCTAACTATTTTAGAAACTAATATCGAACTTACTTGGAAAGGCTTAGTAGAACCACTAGAAAAGCTCACAGAACAGCTCAACTGGACTTGGGGCATAGTTGGCCATTTAATGGGTGTCAAGAATAGCCCTGAACTAAGGACAGCATATGAAAGCGTACAACCACAAGTAGTACAGTTTCTTAACAAGCTTGGTCAAAGCCAATCAATTTACAATGGTCTCAAGGCACTGCGCGCCAGTGAGAACTGGGCTACCTTAGAATCAGCCCAACAGCGAATTGTAGAAGCCGCCATCAGAGATGCCGAACTTTCCGGTGTGGGCTTACAACCAGAAGCGAGAGAGCGTTTTAACACCATCCAAATGGAGTTAGCAGAACTAGCTACCAAATTCTCAAACCATGTCCTAGATGCGACTAAAGCCTTTAGCTTAACCCTGACTAAAAAAGCAGAAATTGACGGCTTACCCGATAGCTTATTGAGTTTAGCAGCACAGGCTGCCCGTGATGCGGGAGATGAAAACGCCACCCCAGAAAATGGCCCTTGGCGGATTACTTTAGACTTTCCCAGCTATGGGCCATTCATGCAGCACAGCACCCGGCGAGATTTACGGGAAAAACTCTATAAAGCTTATATAACTCGTGCTTCATCCGGAGAGTTAAATAATCAGGCGCTAATTGAGCGTACCTTGGAGTTGCGCCAAGAATTAGCCAAATTACTAGGCTTTGAAAATTATGCTGAGTTGAGTTTAGCCAGTAAAATGGCTCCCAATGTGACAGCAGTTGAGGCACTATTAGAAGAACTACGTCAAGCCAGTTATGATGCTGCCGTTAAAGACTTAGAAGAACTCAAAGCCTTTGCTTCCTCTAAGAAAGCAGCGGAAGCCGAGAATTTACAACACTGGGACACCAGCTTCTGGTCAGAACGTCAACGGGAAGAAAAATTTGCCTTCACCGCCGAAGAATTACGTCCTTATTTTCCCCTTCCCCAAGTCTTAGATGGGTTATTTGGACTGGTGAAGCGGTTGTTTGGTGTGACCGTCACTCCCGCCGATGGTCAAGCCCCAGTCTGGCATGAAAATGTACGTTATTTCCAAATTGCTGATGAAAGTGGTAGTCCCCTAGCTTACTTCTACCTGGACCCCTACAGCCGCCCGGCAGAAAAACGCGGTGGTGCTTGGATGGATGTATGTATTAATCGCAGCAAAATAACTGAGAATGGTGTGACATCGATTCGTTTACCTGTGGCCTATTTGGTATGTAACCAAACTCCTCCTGTGGATGGTAAGCCTAGTTTGATGACTTTCTATGAAGTAGAAACTTTATTTCATGAGTTTGGCCATGGCTTGCAGCATATGCTCACCAAAGTAGACTATACTGGAGCCGCAGGTATTAATAATGTAGAATGGGATGCTGTGGAACTACCCAGTCAGTTCATGGAAAACTGGTGCTATGAGCGACCAACTTTGTTTGGTATGGCAAAGCATTATCAAACGGGTGCAGCCCTACCAGAGCATTATTACCAAAAACTCCTGGCAGCACGTAACTATATGAGTGGTAGTGTGATGTTGCGGCAAATTCACTTTAGCAGTGTCGATTTAGAACTACACTATCGTTATCGGCCTGGTAGTGGGGAAACAGCCGCAGATGTGCGTCATCGCATTGCCAAAACTACTACAGTTTTATCACCACTACCAGAAGATGCTTTTTTATGTGCCTTCGGACACATTTTTGCTGGGGGTTATGCCGCAGGTTATTACAGTTATAAGTGGGCTGAGGTATTGAGTGCTGACGCATTTGCCGCTTTTGAAGAAGCTGGTTTAGAGGATGAACAGGCGATAAAAGCCACAGGGAGACGTTACCGTGATACGGTACTGGCTCTAGGTGGTAGTCAACATCCTATGAAGGTGTTTGAATCTTTCCGAGGTCGTCAACCCAGTACAGTGTCTTTACTCAAGCATACTGGTTTATTACCAGATGCAGCTTAGTGACATCCCGGCAGTTCTTCTCATCTACAAGGGTGTGTTAGCCGATGGCATAACATACCCTTGGTCAAATTGATATGATAGTTAACTTGTCTACATCTGTGTTCATCTGTGGTTAATTATTTCCCCCCAATACCTGAATTGAGTTAAAAAATGGTAGGTAAATTCTGATGACAAATCCAGATATATAGTTATATGAAAATGATTGGCAATACTTAAGTATTGCCAATAGTTGAGAAATATTAACATAGATTATTAAAAAAAATAACTAAGATAATAGTTTATAAACTTTATTACGCTAAATTAAAACTATACCCAGCCTAGTATAAATTTATGTAAATCAGAGCCAAAAAACTCAAGATTAATTAACTATCTGTCACTTTTTCCAGTGACAATGGTCATTAATTAAAAGTTTGTACCGACTTACTGACTAGGTTGTTTGTGCTGAAGTCGAGATGTTCAACTCAGCCAACTAATAAGAGTAAACACCAAAGGAACTTTAACGGCGAGAAGTAACAATGATTGCAAGAATTTTACTAGCAGTTTCTGGCTTAGGCCACGCAGAAGAAATGCTGAAAGTCTTAAAAGAGATGCCCTCAATTAAATCTGCCAAAGTGACGGTTCTCCATGTTGTACCTTCCCAAAGTACTGCGGCTGCTATGACAGATAAATGGGAAGAGGGCGGTAAAATCTTAGCTAGTGCTATTCAATCTCTCAATTTAGACCCTAGTCAGGTGTCTTCCATTCTGCGACAAGGTGACCCCAAAGACCTGGTTTGTCAGGTAGCAGATGAAATTGATGCTGACTTGATTATTATGGGTTCACGGGGACTGAAACGCCTACAATCCATTTTATCTAATTCAGTTAGTCAGTATGTTTTCCAGCTATCTTCTCGCCCTATGTTGCTGGTCAAAGACGACATTTATGTGAAGAGAATTAAGCGCGTTATGGTGGCCATGGATAACTCCGAGCCAGCCAAAAAATGCTTAAGTTTGGCGCTATTTTTGTTACGAGATATCCCCGGTAGTCAGTTAATTTTAACCAATATTACTACAGATTTACGTACCAAACAATCTCAGGTCACTGAAATTACCCCAGATAAAAATTCCAATTTGGCATGGGCGGTGGCTGAAGCGCAAAAGTACGGTGTACAAACTCGTTGTTTCACTAGTAGCGGTAAACCAGGTGAAGAAATTTGCCGCATAGCAGAAGAGTTAAATATAGATTTATTATTGCTCGGTTCTCCAGACCGCCGCCCATCCGTGGCTAAGAGTTTTGTGGATATAGACAGACTCATCGGTGCTTCTTTGTCTGACTATGTTCGAGTTCATGCAACTTGTCCTGTGTTGTTGGCGCGGACTGTCGCCTAACATCAGGTCAATAAAGAACCCCCGCACCAGTGGTGTTGGGGTTCTTGGTGTTATGCACAAATATCAAGAATCTTTTCCACCTTCACGGCTAGCAGTTTGGATGTAAAGAATTATTAAAAACACTGCGGGCACTAGAACGAACAGAATGCTCGCTACGAACCCTAGGTCATTCACTTGCATAGCAAGAAAGCCTCTCTTTAATTTTAGTTTTTAGTGAACAATTTTAGAATAGCATTATCGATGCCAGTGTTACCTCAAATTTTTTTTACGTCGCGTCGGTCTGAAAATTTAAATGTTAAGGTTTGGTGACTACACTCACAGGTCCATTGACTAGGGTTTGACAGGCCAGGCGGTAATTATCAGGTTTTTTCTTAAATTTGCGGTTCTCTACATCTGTGCGGGGGGAAAGATTTTCTATTCCTTCGACTATCTCCACAATGCAGGTGCCACACTGACCATTGCCGCCGCAATTGGTCATTTTACCAATAAATTTATATATGTCAATGCCATTTTGCATGGCTTTGAGCCGAAGATTAGCCCCATCCGCTGCTATTACTTCTTGGTTTTCTTTGACAAATTTGATGTTACCCATGGCTTATTTGTACCTTTTTGACTGTAGGCGTTTTTTTATAAAGCTGATTTTGGCATAGAGCGCCCACACTATCTTACTTAATTTCTGTCCAAATATTACAAAATACTAAGGGATATCAAGTTTAGAAAAGAAAAAACTGCCAAATAAATAGGACAGGTATCCTACCTGTCCCAAAAATTGGTCATAGGTTGGCTTACCTGAAACCAACAGCTGCTTGCCATACAAACGCCAGCAACAAGAAAAAGACGGGAATAATGGGGAGAACATCTACCAAAGGATCGAAAATTTGGTAAGCTTCAGGCAATTTGGCTAATAACAATGCTGCTTCCATGTTTGTTTAAATCCACCTATCTAACACAGACTTCATAATTGAAGTGTATCTTAACATGGTTTGGGGATGGGGTATTTAATATTTTTAGATAGCAAAATTCTTTCCTGGGTTCCCATTCCCCATTTTCTCCCTAGTTAAGCCATTGTGCGAATTCCCTGGCAAAGCGATCGCTTAATATTGCTTCACGAATCTTCTGGGTAAAGCGAATTAACTCCGTAATGTTGTGAATACTCAACAACGTGTAGCCTAATATTTCCTGCGATCGCACTAAATGAGAGATGTAAGCACGGCTAAAATTTTGACAAGCATAACAAGAGCAAGTTTCATCTAATGGTGCATAATCTTCACGAAACTTAGCATTCTTTAAATTCCAGCGTTCCCCTTGCACAATTGCTGTACCGTGTCGCGCCCAACGGGTAGGAATCACACAATCAAATAAATCTACACCAGAAGCGATGGCAATAGCCATTTCCCGATAAGTACCCACACCCATCAAATAACGAGGCTTTTCCGGTGGTAATAGTGGCGCTGTAGTGCGCACAATATCAGCCATGAGTTCAGGTGGTTCTCCCACACTCACACCACCAATAGCGTATCCCGGCAAATCCAACTCAGCTAAAGCCTCAGCCGCTTGGACGCGTAAATCCAGATACACCCCACCTTGGACGATACCAAACAAAGCTTGATCACTGCGTTGATGAAAAGAAATACAGCGTTCTAGCCAACGATAAGTCCTCTGAGTTGCCGCTTGTACATCTTCGCGGGTAGCTGGATAAGGGGGACATTCATCAAAAGCCATGATCACATCAGCCCCTAGAGTATTTTGGATCTCTATAGAGCGTTCCGGTGTTAAATGAATAATTTGCCCATCATGAGGTGAGCGAAAAGTTACACCATCTTCAGAAATTTTCCGCATTTCGCTCAAGCTGAATACTTGAAACCCACCGGAATCTGTGAGCATTGGTCCATTCCAGCCCATAAATTTGTGTAACCCACCACCTCCAGCGACAATTCTCTCCCCTGGTTGCAGATGGAGATGATAAGTATTAGAAAGTATCATCTGCGCCCCAGTACTCATTAACTGTTCTGGGGTAACAGTTTTGACATTTGCCAGAGTCCCCACTGGCATAAATCTTGGGGTTTCCACAGATCCATGAGGGGTCATAAACACCCCAGCCCTGGCTTTTGTCTGGCTACATTGAGCCAGGGATTGAAAAGAAAAATTTTGACTCAAAGTAAAAGTAATGCTATTCCGCTAAATGTATAAACAAAAACCCGAAATCCTGGCAATTGATTCTTCATGAACACTTAAGGACTCACAAATAAACCATTACCAATTTTTTGAGTATATGCTAATCAAAAGGAGTCGGAACCATCATCGTCAATTTCCGCATCCCATTTAGCGGAGAAAACCTGCTCCATCATCGCTTCTATGGCGTTGAAATTCAAGTTGCGTTCTTTTCGCTCTTGTAAAGGAGTCGAAAGTGGAATCAGCCGTAAACACATATGTTCTTGGAACAAATCAAAGTAAGTTTGTTGTTGCGGGGACTGTTTAAGTTCCAGGTAATCAAAGCTATCAAGATTTAAGTAAAGCGCACAGTTAGCAACGACTGTAGACCTTTGGGGATTAACAAAAACTTCCATCACATCTCCCTCACCCTCGCTCTGTAAGCCTTCTTGGGTGTAGATATAGCGGACTCGCCCTAAATCAGACAGCAATCGTCGCATATCAAGCTTATTTACAATTATTCCCGTATTAACAATACACGGAGCTGGTATCCTGGTGTGCGGTAGATGGTGACTCATAGGAAAATAGGAGATAAGCAAAGGTCAGGTATAAAAAAGCGAAACTGTGACTTGAACAGCCTGTGGCCTGCTTTTGAAAAAATATCAATTTTGGAGGGCTAATGTCTAATACAGTCTAGGGTAATTTATTAGTTGCCGAATGCAAAATCTAATTCTTTATATTAAGTAATAGGATGAATCAACCTCAGTGGTGGAAAAGATTATTCTTTCATGTATTTGCCAGTATTACTTTTTATACAGCTATTCCTCTACCTTATGTCAATGGGCTAGACTTCCGCAGAGCAGCGTATTTTGCCCCCCTGGTAGGGGTGATGATTGGCGGTATTTTAGGGCTATGTGATACCGCAATGAATTATCTAGGGATACCATTGCTAACTCGTAGCGCTTTAGTAGTGGTTATCTGGATTGCTATAACTGGAGGATTGCACTTAGATGGGGCTATGGATACTGCTGATGGTTTAGCGGTGGCTAACCCGGAAAAACGCTTAGAGGTGATGACAGACAGCGCTACAGGGGCTTTTGGGGCTATGGCAGCTATGGCAGTAATATTACTCAAAACCACAGCTTTAACGGATATTTTAGACCACCGTTGCCTACTGCTGATGGCAGCTTGTGGATGGGGACGCTGGGGACAACAACTCGCCATCGCCCGGTATCCTTACCTCAAACCCACTGGTAAAGGCGCATTTCACAAACAAGCCATTCGTTCATATCCCGATTTATTACCAGGACTGTTTTTACTCTTGAGCTTGAGTGTGTTAATGACGTTATTCCATAGCAAGTATCTATTTTTTGCCCTCAGTATGAGCGGGGTGGGAAGTGCGATCGCTCTCCTGACCGGTTTATGGTTCCATTATCAATTAGGCGGACACACAGGAGATACTTATGGCGCGGTAGTTGAGTGGACAGAAGCCTTATTTCTCTGTGTTCTCACCATTTTTTAAGATTTTTTAATTACTTCACCGCTTGCAGTTTTGTTACCTTCAGTTCAAAAAGTCCCACCCCAGTTTCCCCAAAGGAGCGGACGCGGATAATATACTTTCCTGTTTCCTGAATGCGGGTAAACAGTAAGGAATTGGTAGTACCATCAGGTCCATCATCATTTTCCGCCACTGTGGCTCCATTAGGTCCCAAGAGTGTAATGACGGTATCAAAACTCTCAGAATTCAAATCAATCACTAGCTTATCACCCTTATTCAGGTTGACTATATAATCCCGGCCAAAGCCACCTTGTCCCGTGGGGATATCTTTTTCTGAAAGGGTATCGGACAGTTCAGTACTGGGAGTTATAGGAATAGGATTATACAATTCGTTTTGAGCATATCCCACAGTTGTATTTATGCCTATGACCAACAAGGTGGTAGGAATCATCATTAGTTCTCTTAAACCCACCAGAAAAGCTTTACTAATCATTAGTGTTCTCACAAAACAGGTCGCCACATTTAGGATAGATGGATGAAAGTAACTTTACCTATCAACTTTGAGGTATTTGTCTTTGACCGCAGTAGTAACAGCGGCTAAACCTAAGACAGGAATACCATCCTGATTGAGTGTTTGTACAGCAGACCTGAGGGTGGCACCAGTGGTATAAATATCGTCAACTAACAATATTGGGACATTTATACGACGACTGTGTAATTCTCTCCCAACGCTAAATGCTGACGCTAAGTTACTTTCTCGTTGCGATGCTGATAACCCAAATTGTGCCTCAGTTTCCTGCACTCTTTTTAAACCATTGGCTAGCAATTTTAACCCAGTTGTTTGACAGAAACTTTCAGCTATGAGTGCAGCTTGGTTATAACCGCGTTTTTTTTGCTTATTGGGATGGAGTGGTATGGGGACGACTACAGGGTGTGGTTTACTTTTCGACACCTTTGATAACAACCATGCTTCGCCTAACCATTGACCTAACGGACGGGCAATTTGCGGTTGATTTTCATATTTCATCACCGCGATCGCTCGTTTGACAATACCGCCATAGACTCCCCAACCAAATACAGGTATTGCTTGTTGCCATAAAGCAGCAGGATCCCCGTGCTGGCAATTTTTAAGTTGCTTAATACAATAAGGGCAAAATTCTCCAGATGTCGTTCTTTGGCATAAAAGACAACTTGATTGGAGAAACAGGTTGAGAAAGTTGTTAAAATTTTGCTTCCAGGTTGGCATTTCCAGAATGGGAGAACTTAGACTTTGATATGGTTAACTTTTACAGACAAAGTATAATTTTACTTGTAAAATTTATTTCATGGCATTTTATGCTTGAGGAGTTATAACCAGTGTGGCATCACTTAACACTAGGAAAGTGACCAGTCCATGTCCACAAGACTGATAACTTGAGTAGGAACATATTATTTGACGCTCCCAAAACTTACACAATCCTCTCACGACTTCAGCTACGTGAGTAAGGTCTGTAATGTTTAAGCTTGAAAAACCCTGCCAAGGTTGCCAGTAGCACTATATACTGTCTACCAGGACTGTAGATATCACTATTATCAGGCATTTTTTAGCCATTCACTAAACCATGAAACTTGAGGATATATATCAATTCTTTGAGGATCCTCCGCCAGCTTATCTCTGTCAGGAACTAGCAGTTTGTTACATTCTGTACGTTTTAATACAACATGAATCCTATGGCACTGAATTGATCCAGCGACTAGAAACTGAATACCCAGACTATCGACTTTCGGATACCGTACTTTATAGTGCGATCAAATTTCTCGAAGACGAAAAGGCTATTACTGGGTATTGGAAGAAACTCGACGGGCGAGGAAGGCCCAGAAGGATGTACGAACTTTCTCCACAATGGCAAGAACAGTCGCAAAAGTTGGCCCATCTTTGGCAAGATTACATAAAGGAAAGGAAAAATTCATGAATATTTGCTCATAAATTCAGTCTCATCCTATGAAAACAATAATAATTTTAGTTATGAATAATGCAATTGTGCCATCTACGCTCTTGCTCACTTTGTTGTTATCCGTGGGTCTATTTTTCTTTATTCGGGCCTCAACCAAAGACCGCACAACAAAAGCAGAACTTGTATCTGAACAAGACGAAGCTGCTTTAATGCCGAAAGTTAAGGAGTATTTTCGCCAGCGTTCTTACCAAGTAGTCGCCATAGATAGAGAAAAGAATCAAGTGATTTTCGAAGGTTTTGTTCAACCCAGCTTATTTTTAGCCCTGTTTTTAACGCTGTTAGCATCTGCTGGTATGGCTTGTCTAGCATTGGTTTTGTCGCTACTTTTTCCGAACTTTGGCAATTGGTTTCTGGGATTGCTACTATTGTCACCTTTAAGCGGTGTATTTTATTGGCAAAAAGCTGGAAGAATTGAGAAGGTATCCTTGCACATAGAAGAAGCAACCCAGGATAAACTAGGGTTTATAAGTAAACTAACTATAATTGCCCATCGAGATGAACTCATGGAGTTCCAGAGGGCTTTACAGTTAGAATCCGCTGATTGATCACAGCAAGTAGGAAAAGCTAACCGGGATATAAATCTTCCCTACGAAATTGGAGCGCAGGGAAAGGATTATATCCGGTTACAGAGCCTCTTCGGCAATCCATTGCAGGAGAAGGCGACTCAAGTCTCAGGGGATGTGTTTTGCTCTATCTCACTCTCCTGTAGAGCATTTGAATAGAAACAAACCTATACAAACCAATGTTTGAGCCGAAGTTAATTTCTCCATACAGTCGAATTAACTGGACTCCATATCGATGTACTAGCAACTTAGTCAGAAACTAAAAAAAAACGAAAATTTTTCATAAACTGAACCACTTTACCAGTTAAATGATTGACGGAACTCACATTCCATATCTAAAGAGAACCATGAAGAATTCAGCGGCTAGCCACAGCCGCTGGCTCCACACCTGTCGGAGATTCTAATGACCGCAGGCTGGGAAACAAGAAATGGTTTTCTTCTACGTATTGAGCACCAAACAGCCCCTTCTCGGCCCAGAAATAACGGTCTGTGGTATGCTCATTTCGCTTGACAAGTAGCAATGCGGGTGGGGCAATGCCTTCAGCTTGAATAAATTTTCTTGCTGCTGTGACAGGTTTTTCTTCGCCACTTTCAATGCTATATTGAGGCACGTGTTCTAGAATCCGTCGTCCTTCTTGACGACGACGACTTTTCCGCTTCCGTCTTCTAGCCAAAGTATTTTCCTCCTCTTTCAAGCTATAGATTGTAGTTATAGCTACAAAATCAGTGGCAATTATATAAGTTCTAGTTTAAAATATCAAGAGTTTTTAAAGTTTCGATACACAGAAGTAAAACATGAAATTTGTAAAGCATATAATTCCCTAGTGCAAAGCATCACCCAAAAGATTTAGTTAAGCTTTATTTAAAGAGGGATAAAAAATAAAGCAATGCTTTTCTATCTTCCCTGAAATTCTGTAATCCTGAGCAAAAGCTAAAAAAATGTTAATGTCTGCCAGTTCAGATTTTGTTGCTCTATGCCGAGAGCAAATAGCACTGCTAGCCGAAGGGCTGGGAGCATCATTATGTGTTGTTTATCTAACAGAAGAACTGGTAGATGCTCCTGCTGGTAAAGCGAAACTCATTCCTGTGGTGGTTTACCCGGAGACTGCAGTATTACCTCGAGGGAAAGAAATGACGGGAGCAAGACTTGGCGATGTTTTGGTCAGACATGACCAACAGGGTAAGTTATTGCCAGAGGGTACAGGATCAAGGATTTCATTAGACGAGACAAGGAAAGCAGATGCACAAAAAGCAAATTTACACGAGGAATCTCGACTCAGTGAACACCAAATTGTCCTACCTCTGATTCATCAAGGTGTGATGATGGGTCTATTGATTACAGGTAGAGAAGATAGGGACTGGAATCAACACGAACAAAGCGAAATTGAAAAAATCCTGCAAACCATAGCCATCGCGTGTTTCCTAGACCAACGTCGAGCCTGGTTACAGCATCAGCTACATCAACAACAAATTCTGCAAGCACAGCAGCGAGATTTGCTTGATAACCTACTACACCAGTTTCGTAACCCATTGACCGCCTTGCGCACCTTCGGCAAACTGCTATTAAAACGCCTGCGTCCAGGTGATCCCAACCGAGACGTAGGAACTAATATTGTCAGGGAAAGCGATCGCCTCGAAGAATTACTGCGACAGTTCGAGCAAGTAATTGATTGGTCAGAGGGTAATTTCGCCCCCTTGTCATTGCCTGAAAACGAAGTATTTGTGGAAGCAACTGTCGAAAAACAACCCAAACCCGTACTCTTATTGCCAGGAATAGGAGAGAAAAACATTGATTGCTTTGTAGTTGACTTATTAACACCATTATTGGTATCAGCTCAAGCAATAGCACAGGAGCGTCATCTAGAACTCATAACCGAAATTCCCGCCCACTTGCCCCCGGTAAAGGCTAACGTCAAAGCATTACCAGAAGTATTCAGCAATATTATTGATAATGCTCTAAAATACACTCCTCATGGTGGCAAAATAGTCATTCAATTAGGGCAAGAAAAACCTAATTTTCAGGGAATCGCTATTAGTAATACCGGCGCAGGAATTCCACCACAAGACCTAGCCCATTTGGGAGAACGCCATTATCGGGGAGTGCAAGCCCAAAGTCAAATTCCTGGTAGTGGTTTGGGACTAGCGATCGCCAAACAATTAATAGAACAAATGGATGGCGAAATGGAAATTTTCAGCCCTGCAATTAACTCGAGTCTGGTTTCACCCCATACACCGGGAACTACATTTATAATTTGGTTACCAATCACTAATCGCCAATGATTATCTGCTATATAAAACCTAGACAAAGCTAGACTTTACTTTCTACTTCAACGGGAGCATGGGAGCGGTTATCCCTTAGTAGACTTGCACGCCTTAGCCAGACGCGATATTTCTCAAGTTAAGATTTACAAGAAAGACTACCGCTATCATTGCTTGGTTT
>NZ_JANQDF010000067.1:0-9971 GCF_029891675.1 Anabaenopsis tanganyikae CS-531 | reverse complement strand
TGCTATATTACGACAAATTCGTGATGGTTATCCCAATCGCCCCCAAGGTTTCCCCCAATGTGTAGCCTTAATCGGGATGCGGGATGTACGTGATTATAAGGTAGCCTCTGGCGGTAGTGATAGGTTAAATACCTCTAGCCCATTTAATATCAAGGTGCGCTCTCTAACTTTGAGTAATTTCACTTTAGAAGAGGTAAAAAGTCTATACGCACAACATACCACAGCCACAGGGCAAATCCTTACCCCCGAAGCCATTAACCACGCCTACTATTTAACCCAGGGTCAACCTTGGTTAGTTAATGCTTTAGCTAAGGAAGTCACAGAGTATTTAGCAGAAGATGTGAATATTCCCATCACAGTAGATTTAATCAATCAAGCTAAAGATATCTTAATTCAAAGACAAGACACCCATTTAGATAGTTTAGCCGAGCGACTGCGGGAAGATAGGGTAAAAGCAATTATTGAACCTATTTTATCTGGGGAAGAATTACCCAACACACCGGAAGACGATCGCCGTTATCTGTTAGATTTAGGTTTAGTAATTCGCAGTAAAGAAGGTGGGTTAAAGGTAGCTAACCCCATTTATCAAGAGGTCATCCCCAAGGTGTTAGCCCAGGGTACTCAAGATAGTTTACCGATGATTCAACCTAGTTGGTTAACACCCACAGGGGAATTAAACCCCCAAATTCTGTTAGAAACCTTTTTAGACTTTTGGCGACAACACGGGGAACCATTATTTAAAAGTACCCCTTACCCAGAAATAGCCCCCCACTTAGTATTAATGGCATTTTTACACCGGGTGGTTAATGGTGGTGGGAGCTTAGAGCGGGAATACGCCATTGGCTCTGGGAGGATGGATATATGTTTAAGGTATGGGGATGTGGTCTTAGGGATGGAATTAAAGGTATGGAAACAGGGTAAACCCGACCCCTTACAGCAAGGATTGATACAATTAGATAAGTATTTATCAGGACTCAATCTAAATACAGGATGGTTAGTAATATTTGACCGTCGCCCTAACTTACCCCCCATTAGCGATCGCACCACCACCGAAATAACCCTGAGTCCCCAGGGGAGAAATATTACAGTCATTCGAGGGTAGGTTTGGATTTGTTGACGGTGGTCGGTGAGCGGAGTCGAACCGTTGACTGTTGACGGTGGTCGGTGAGCGGAGTCGAACCGTTGACTGTTGACTGGGAAGAGGTGTGACCATCAACAGCCATTAGCCGGGGAATAAATTAAGCGTCTGATAGCGAAAGTCCACTTTTAGTGGACTAGTGGCTTACATATAGTACTCTAGGCAATGATTGTTAACCCTATTTATAAAGTTATATTTAACACCCAGTCGGATTTATCCGACTTTAGCTATCAGACAGGGGTTTCTAACCCCTGGCTCCCGGTGGTCATAGCTCTTAAACCCTGACCCGTCAACAGTCAACCGTCAACCGTGAACCGTCAACAGTTAACACCCAGTCGGATTTATCCGACTTTAGCTATCAGACAGGGGTTTCTAACCCCTGTCTCCCGGTTGTGGTATAAAATAGCGCCAGCGCTGCTACTAAAGCGGAGCGCACCAGATCGTCAACCGTCAACCGTCAACCGTCAACAGATGCAAACACCCAATCTGATTAAAACCCCCTCTTTTATCCAAAAAGTACAGTGGGTAGCTGACCCTGTAGGGTATATGGAAACAGCAGCTCAACAATATCCTGATATTTTCTCCGCCCAAGTGGTGGGGTTTGGTAACAACCTGGTATTTGTTAACCATCCCCAGGGCGTGCAAGAAATTTTAACCAATGACCGTAAGAAATTTGTTGCTGGTGGTAAAGAGAATAGAATTTTACAACCCTTACTAGGTGACTATTCGGTGATTATGCTGGAAGGCGATCGCCATCGTCAGCGGCGAAAATTAGTCATGCCGTCTTTTCATGGCGATCGCATGCGAAACTATGGTGAAATCATCAGGGAAATTACCACCAAAGTCTGGAGCCAACTACCCACAAACCAACCCTTCACCACCCGCACCGCCACCCAGAATATTTCCTTACAAGTTATCTTACAGACCGTTTTCGGCGTATATGAAGGAGAACGCAGCCAACAACTGCTAAAAAATCTCTCATTAATGGCGGATATATTTCGCTCACCATTAACTTCTAGTTTTCTATTTTTCCCCTCTCTGCAAACAGATTTAGGACCATGGAGTCCTTGGGGTAATTTTTTACGCAATAGACAAAAAGTAGACCAGTTAATTTACGCAGAAATCCGCGAACGCCGACAACATAAAGATGAAAATCGTATTGATATTCTCTCCTTGCTCATGTCAGCAAAAGATGAAGACGGTAACTCAATGACAGACCAAGAGTTACGCGACGAATTAATGACCCTGTTATTCGCCGGTTATGAAACCACAGCCACCGCCATGGCTTGGGGATTATATTGGATTCATAAACACCCCGAAATTAAAGAAAAACTGCTCCAAGAACTCCACACCCTGGGTGATACACCAGACCCCATGAGTATATTCCGGTTACCTTATCTCACCGCTGTTTGTAATGAAACCTTGCGGATTCATCCAGTAGCCATGTTAACCTTTCCCAGAGTAGTCAAAGAACCTGTAGAACTCCTAGGATATTCTTTAGCACCGGGGACAGTATTAATGGGCTGTATGTATCTCATTCACCAACGGCAAGATTTATACCCCGAACCCAAGCAGTTTAAACCAGAAAGATTTCTGGAACGTCAATATTCCCCCTATGAATTTATGCCTTTTGGTGGCGGTGTCCGGCGCTGTTTAGGTGAAGCCTTAGCCGTGTTTGAAATGAAACTAGTATTAGCCACCATCTTATCCCGCTATGAACTTGCACTAGCTGATACCAAACCAGAAATACCCCAACGTCGGGGTGTAACTTTAGCCCCCGGTCGTGGGGTGAAGATGGTGATTAAAGGTCAAGCACCCCAACCATCCCCCCAATTAATTTAAAATAGGACTTTATCCATTGACAAAATAGCACAATAGTGTTATGTCGTCGCCTAATTGCTGCTTCAATGCACCAGTTAACTATTCCCGAAGTTCAATCAAAAAAGCTGAAATAGTGATTCTTTTGTTTTGACATCGTCAATCTAGCGAGTGCCGATTAACCTCGGTCGCTTGCTGTATAAGGGTTTTAGGTGTTTTGTTAGTATGCTAAAGTCCATTTCAGCCACTGCTTTTTCTGAACCTGGCTAACGCCACGCTATGGCTATCGGAAACAGCCCCTAGACTTCTTACGGGGTATGTGTTTAAAATAGAGCAGTCCCCACTCGCTGGGGACATTAAAGTTACTGTTGGGCGATAGCTGAAGAATTTGGTAATTCATCCGTGTTATTGCGATATCCTTCAGTCTCATTACTATGCTATAAAGAAAGATAAACGGAAGCACTTAACTGAACCTAAAAAATATTGTATGGTTGGCTCTATTAAAGAAACCAGTGGGCTACTTCATATATCTCATGCCGAAATAGAAAAGCGAATCTTCCAACACAAATTATTTGGACTCGATTCCCTTCAAGAACATTTGTTTCGGTTTTGTCAGGCTGTGATTAAAGCAGATAGTGCGACAGTCAAAAATTTTATATTTTACGATTTAGTTCCTTCTATACTTCTTTTCGGACCGCCAAATACAGGTAAAACAACCCTGTGTCATTTGCTGTTTGACCGTCTTAAAAAAGAAGTCACCAACGAAATAAATTTTTACACAATTGATATTGGAAAGATGCTTGACCCTGCTTTAGGTCAATCATCCCGTAATTTAGAGCAAGCATTTGAGGATCTACGAAAAGTGTGTTCAGAGGACTCATCAGCATTTTTAGTGCTAGATGAACTTGATTCTTTCTGTATGAGCCGTAGTCGTGTTCAGGAGCATGATGCTATCCGTCGAGCAATGACAACTTTAATATTAGAACTTGACAGGTTGCATCCATCCTCAACAAGAAAATTGATTTTGTTTGGTATCACTAATGTAGACAATCTAATTGATACAGCAGTAGTTCGTAGATTCTCCCTAAAGCGTTCCGTTGATGCCAATCTTTCTTTAGAAGATTTTCGAGCTTACATTCAGTATTTGAGTAAGCCACTTGAATACTCTCCTCAAGAGAAAGATTTGAAAGACCTATATGATATTTACCAACGTCGTGCCTTTAAGTCAGGTGATATAAAAGCTCTTTATAAAGCTCTATTTATTGATGTAATTAGTGAAGGTGAAAAAAATTCGATTCAAGATAAGTTATTGAAGCTCTTTCAAGAAGGCTTCTCAACTCACGAGCATTTAGCTAAAACTTACGGAGAATTTGCACATGGCAGATAAAGAATGGGAAACAGATGAGGACAAAATGATTCACCACTTGGAAGTTCATAGAGACTTAATCACCTGGATTCTCAAGAGGTTAAAGGAAGAGGGAATTGATTGCAAGAGAACAACAGGCAATGATTCTGGGGGCGATATTCTTTACTACAATGCTGAAGATGAACCAAGAGTAAAGGAAATTGTCCGCCAAATAAATTATCAGTTCAATAAGTCTTAGGATATCTAAATGCCACACATTGAAATCAAAACTCGTAAGATTATAGATTCAACTTTAGCAAAGAAGATTATTGACAAGGGAGATGTATCAGCTGTCTTAACTACAGGGAAAATTACGAAGCCAGCAAAGAGCCTCTTTGATGAGCATGATGTAGCATATGCAGAAAATATACCTGAGAACGAGTTTATGGAATCTAAAGCTGAGGAGACAGAGTAATGTTAGATATTACATTCTATACACGAGAAAGTAAGGAAGGACAAGTAGTTGAAGTATCAGAAGAATTCTACCAATTGCTGATCAAATCAGATTTTTCTAAGATTGGAAAGTCTGAGAAAAAAAATATGACAGCAGATGAAGAACCTGTTGAAGTTGATGTGGTTCTTCTTGAAGGCGAAAACCGTAGGAAACTTAGCGATTTCTTTCGTAATGCTATAGTCGAAGAAACTGACAACATTTTATCTAAGTTGGATGAACTAGGTGATTCACCTTCAAGCCAGGAGTACAAAAAAACTTTCGGTAAGTTCTCAGAACTTAGGAAGTTGCAAGAACTGCGTAAGTGCGTAGAAAATGAAGAATTTAAGTATTTAGGTAGAACAGAATAAGGACGGCGAACTGTTTAACTGGAAAGTTATCATCAAAGTCCCAGCAAAACTTTGCAGCAAAAATTGGAGATTTTGATTATCAAAACCTCCAATTTCTATTAATTAACTTCTGAGATTAACGCCAAATTTCTCCAATAAAGCCTCACAGACTTTATTGTGAACAGGTTCAACTTCCGCTTCAGTCAAAGTGCGATCGCTTGACTGATAAATTAAGCGAAATGCTAAACTACGTTGTCCGGTGGGTAAGTTTTCACCACGATATTCATCAAACAATTCCACAAATTCCAGCAGTCCCTTCGCCGCTTTGTTGATGGATTTTTCAATGTCCGCCACTGAAACCTTCACAGGTGCGAAAAAGGCAATATCGCGATCGCTTGCAGGATAGGTAGAATAAGCATGGAATTTGGGAACCAGAATCTCATCTTGATCAAGTGCATCCAGTCCCCACTCCCTGGGGACATTAATCGAATGGAAACTAAACAATTAAAGTTGGGCTTTCTAATTTTTCCCGCATGTCCCCTCATAAACTACAATAAAAATACTCAAAGAAATGGCTGAAAATGGTCAAATCAACTTTGTACACAACAACAAAAGTCCTCCCAGGAAATAGAATTGAAATTCAATCTCCAAATCTGACTGTAGGACAAACTGTTGAAGTCGTTATTTTGGTTCAAGAAGTTAGTCCTGATTCGTCTACTACCGAAAATATCTCTCCATCTTTAAAAGAGCGTCTTGCTTTTCTGAAGTTACCAATAGCTGAACGTAGGAATATTCTCGAAAGTCAAGCCGACATAATGCTCTCTCACTATCAACAAGATCCTGAATGGCAGCAGTTAATGGCAGGTGATATCATTGACTATTAGCCCTGATATGCCAAAACGTGGAGAAATTTGGTTAGTCAACTTTGATCCCACTGTTGGTGCAGAAATCAAAAAAGTGCGCCCTGCTGTCGTTATCAGTTCAGATTCAGTAAGAAAACTTCCTATTGTACAGTGCGTAAGTCCTATAAAATTAGCAACATATAACATTTAGCAACATATAGGACTCCTATTTGATTATTGAACAATACCCAGTACATACTGAAACCCTTCTTTCGGTGTTCCCTGTTCCCTGTTCCCTGTTCCCTGTTCCCTGTTCCCTGCCTCTACGAAAGATTCATAAATCAAACCGGATTCCTATATAATATTCTTATGCACACCCTAGCCTCTCGTATGCAGGCGGTACAATCGCCAATCATTCCTGTGGTTGGGGAATTAATCCAAAATTCCCCCGGTACCATTTCCTTAGGACAAGGTGTAGTTTCCTACAACCCACCACCAGAAGCCATTCAGCTTTTACCGCAATTCTTAGCAGATTCCACTAATAATGTATACAAACCTGTTGAGGGAATCCCTGTATTATTGGCAGCGATCGCCCAAAAATTAGAAACTTTCAACCGCATTATTATTAACCAAAATAACTCAATTGTAGTCACTGCGGGCAGCAACATGGGGTTTATGAACGCCATCTTAGCCATTACTACCCCCGGTGACGAAATTATCCTGAACACACCTTACTATTTCAACCATGAAATGGCCATAACCATGGCCGGGTGTACTCCCGTATTAGTAGCAACAGATGAAAACTACCAACTACGTCCCCAAGCGATCGCCCAAGCAATTACCCCCAGAACCCGTGCTGTAGTCACAATTTCCCCCAATAATCCCACAGGAGTTATTTACCCAGCAGCCGCATTACAACAAGTAAATCAAATATGTGCAAATCATCGCATCTACCATATTAGCGATGAAGCCTACGAATATTTTACCTACAACGGCGTTAAACACATTTCCCCTGGTAGTTTTGAGGGTGCAACAGATTACACCATTTCCCTGTATAGCCTATCCAAAACCTATGGGTTTGCAAGTTGGCGGATTGGTTATATGGTAATTCCCCAACACCTACTAGAGTCAGTCAAAAAGATTCAGGATACAATCTTAATTTGTCCCCCCGTAGTTTCCCAGTATGCCGCAGTAGGAGCATTACAATCAAGCTCAGAGTATTTACATAATCACATTGGAGCAATTGCCCAAATCAGAGAAATAGTCATAGATGCCCTCAAACCCCTAGCAGGTCTATGTAATATTACCCCTGCCCATGGTGCATTTTATTTCTTCCTCAAAGTTAATACCCAGATCAATAGCTTTGAATTAGTAAAAAGGTTAATTCAAGAACATCAAATCGCAGTAATTCCAGGTACAACTTTTGGCATGAAAGATGGATCTTATCTGCGGGTAGCTTATGGGGCGTTGCAAAAAGATACAGCTAAAGCAGGTATAGAAAGATTAGTAAAAGGCTTACACAGGATAGTCAGTAATACTTGACCCATCCTGCGCCTTATGTGTAATAAGTTTCTTTGTTTGTATCCTTGATAGTTCCTTGCTCAGAGCCTATTGGCGTTGAGACCCGCCAATTAATCTAAAGCAAATTCTACAAACTCTAGTTGTCCAGCTAACATATTTTTATCCACCGCCGACAAGGTTTTATTATGAGAACGGGGAGAATTTAAACAGCCACAAACTAACTGGGCGACATCTGCCCGGTGAATAGTACCAACAATACGCGTATCTTCGGTTAAAATACCATTGCCCGTTGCCGGTTCCGATTTTAAGCCCCCGGGGCGAATAATAGTGTAAGTCAGCCCACTAGCAATTAAATGTTGTTCGGCCTTGTCTTTTTCCACTAACACAGGTCCCAATGTTGCTAGAGCTTGGGGAGGTAAAGCACCAGCACTATTACCAGTACCAATGGATGAAATTAAAATAAACCTTTGTACCCCTGCTTTTACTGACGCATCAATGAGATTTTTATTACCCAGATAATCAGCCCTTTCACCCTCCGAAGGTAAACCGCCAATGGTACTAATTACCGTTTGGATAGGTTCATCACCGAGTATGGCAGCTTCTACATCACTGATATTTAAAGCATCTCCCATGACAGTTTTAACACCTATTGCTTCTAGTTCAGGAGTTTCGCTTCTTAGGAGTGCTTTCACCCGGAGATTTTGCGCCGTTAAATATTTAGCAATTTCTCGACCAACGCCACGACTTGCGCCGGCGATAAAAATGTAAGATCCAGTGGTCATATTAAGGGATTATAAATTCACTTCCTCAGCTTACAATGTAGCGAACTCATTAAACGCCAAAGTTCACCAATCACAAGCACTATGGATGTGCCGACAACTACACGCACCCATTCCTTCGGTGTTCCCTGTTCCCTGTTCCCTGTTCCCTAAGATAAAAATTACCTGTTGAAAACTTATCAAACATCCTCTTAGACAACCCTGTAAAGGCAGACTGACTTAATCCCAAGCATCGAGCATTAAACAAATTCCAGAATTGTAACATTTTCCTTGCTCAACTATGGTACTGCGATAAATTTTGTAAGCAGGATAGGTTCCGATACAATACTGTGATTTCTAGCCTCAGCTTGAGTTATTTTTCTAACTGGTTCCGCTGATTGCATATTTTTTCACCTTATCTAGTAGAAAGAAAATACCTTTTATGAACTTTTGTAAGACAAATTAAGCTGATCTTTACAGCTTTTTATACTTCCTAATAGCGTTATTCATCAAGATAATTTGTTCAGCATGAAATGATGGAGGTATCAAGCTGTGAATCCTATGTTCTAGTCCATCATGCATTACATCTGTGGGTAATTGAGAGTGATCTAATCCCAATGTATGACCAATTTCATGGGTAATAGTATTAGCAATCAAGTTAGATAATTGAGCCAAATTTAGACTTGCTTCATGGGAAACATCAAGTATTTTGTCTAAACGAACAAGAGCAATAGTAGTAACTTGCTGATGAGTAAAACTAGCAATTCCAAGATAGTCAACTAGTTGCTGGTCAGCTAATACATGGATATGGGTAAAATTATCCCCCCACTCTCTTTCATCAGGAGGTTCTGAGGTCAAAAACACATTGACACTCCTAAAAGCACTAAAGACCTTAGCAAGAGCATCTGTCATAACTGCTAGTATTGTGCTATTGTCCTCAATGTCAACAATCACTCTGGAAATATCAACCAAAATACAATGGCGAATATCGCGATTGTCTTTAGCTATTAACCATCCACAATAGGGACACACTAGCCAACTTGTTTGAACACGAGAACGACAACCTTGACAGCGAAGCTTTGCAGGTCTATCAAGGTTAATTCGTTCCCAAATCGGAACTTTCATCTCAGGATTTGTCTTCCTCAGATTTAGACGTTCATAAAGAGACATTTTACTTATAAAACGTGCTAAGGAGACCAGGGTTTTGAGTAGATTTTTGATTCCAATTTAGGTTCACATGAACCGTTAACTGGTTAGATACACCTGTCTTATTTAGGTCTATTTTGTGGGAATCACCACTTTTTTTTTAAGAGGTTGTTTGATAAGTCATGATTAGTGTATCAACTATTGTTTGACCCCACCCTAACCCTCCCCTTGTAAGGGGAGGGGACTGGATTTTATTGTTTTTTGTGTGTTCCCCAATCCTTTCCAATCCTTCCCAATCCTTCCCAATCCCTGTTCCCTGTTCCCTGTTCCCTGTTCCCTAAGATAAAAATTACCTGTTTAATACTTGACAAACATCCTCTAAGAGTAATAGCCATGATTGTATAATCCTAGATATTCAACAGTAAGAGTTTGTGAAATTATAGACAAATCTACAAAGTCACTTTACCAGGGGTAAACCTGATTGGAGTTACTCCTAACCCCTCTATCCCGTCTGCAAAAGCGTTCAGGACTGCTTTTCTTAATATGTTGTACGCCCCATTTAA
>NZ_JANQDF010000066.1:0-26580 GCF_029891675.1 Anabaenopsis tanganyikae CS-531 | reverse complement strand
CCCATAGTAACCTAGGTGTTAGCTTTTCTCTCTTCAAATAATAATTAATTGCATCATGGCTAATCTGCTCTAAATGCTCTGCTAAATTGGTAATCGTGTAATTTATTTGACTGCTTAATAAGTATTGGCAGTAATTAAGCTTTGTAAATCTCATGCTCATCACCAACATTATCTCTTACACCCTCTACCTATTTTCTCATGAATCGCTATCTGAATCTGGTTTTATTCATACTTTTCTACTATCAACTGCACTAGGCATCCCCCCGTGCCATTGACATCACTTATATAATACCAATGTGCTTTCATTTAGCGATTGCTACACACAGATGCAAGCTCTGCGTAGCGATCGCCTGTGCCAGTTGCGTAAGTCCTAACACCATCTAACTTTCCTGTTTGTGAAAAAATGAATGTATCATCGCCATTGCTACCAGTGAGGTTCTTAATATTTTTAAAAGTAAATTGTTTATCGTTCAATTCGACTTTAACTTCATTTATTCCACTAATCAGAACCGTACCATCCGGAGGTATATTCAGGGTGTTGTTATTTTGAGATTCACCGATGAAATTGTAGATATCTGCAACCGCAAATCTATGTTTATTGTTGACTACTTCAATACCCTGTGCATTTATGCTAAAAGTCTGATCCCCCGCAGTTGATCGAAATATTATCTCTGAGCTTAGATCATTATTTCCAGTTAAATTGGTTAACTGTTCAGTACTAATACTCAATACCCGGTTTTTATTATCCACTGTAAGGAGTTGTTGAAAATAAGATACAGTTAATTTCCCCTCAACTGGTGCAAAAGTGACTTGTGATGGTCGTATCAAATCGTTATTATCCCATGCTTTATCCTTGTCTTCGATGGTTTGTAATTGTAATAAATACTGATAATCATTAATACTCTCCTGCCAGGGCAAACTAGACTCTATGGCTCCTGTCTGTACTTCCAGATGCCAATCACCACCCAACAGGGCATTACCAGTGAAATCATCAGAAGCCGCAACATCAGCCCCCGTCAAGTGAGCTAACTCCGCCACTAACTCAATGCCAATCCCCGCAGCCACATCACACCCATAAAGCAGTATATCTGCTGTTGGTGTTAAGGAGAGACTCCAATCCTGCAACTGAGACTGATACTGTGCCAAAGTAGCCTGTGTTAAGACAGTATTACCCAAACTGATGGAACCCTCAGCACCATGGGAAACAACATGAACCGCCTCAATGGCTTGACGTTGAGCCAAAACCGCACTAATTTGGGAGATACCATCTTGGGAACCGTCAAGGACAACAGTTTCTACATGATGACCTAATCCAGTCAAGAAACTTTGATAATCCGGCACTGCCTGATCCACAAAGATAATCTCTGTTTTGGGCAACCCAGTCAAACTATCCCCGCCCACACCCTCTTGAGGCACCAATCCTGTGAGTAAATCTCTGCCATACTCTTGAGACGGAAAAGCATCCCAGTCGGGGAACTGAAAATCACTAGTTTCTACTAACTTAACTTCATCCATCCACTGCAATTCTGACCCCATGGGGCTGAGTTGCTCTGGGAAATTATGCTGCTGTGGCGAATAATCAGCACCAATAACGTCATAAACAGGGAAAACATCGGCACTGTGCGGGAATTCGGAATTAAAAGACTGATTATTCATGGTTTTACCCAAGAAGTTTGTATATTTTGGAAAATATCACCAAATTAGGAGCTAATTACTATACGTTATAAAACTTAATGTATAACTTAATTCATAACGTGAGTTGGACGGATAGGAAAGGGCAAAAAGCTAGCTATACATGAATTTGCTTCACTGGGCATCAGAAAACCGATCATTACGATTAATTAAATTAATGTCAAAAAAAACACATAAAAATGCTAAATTGTTACCGTAGTCCATTTGACATCTACCTAAAAGATTTGCCTGCTCTACCCCGTACCATTTTTTTAGTTCCATCGAACTCACGTTAATTCGGTTTTGAGAACCGTGACCAAAGGAGTGGGATACAGAGTAACATCGTAGAAGGACGGCTTTCGTCTGTCATAGCTCTTGCTATTTAGCGTGCAGTACAGTAGAATGTAAAATAGTCGGCATAAGGCATCGGCACGACTTTAAATCGGCGAGGAGCGACTGTAACCCTACTTCGGTAGCAAGTTGCAGTGAACCCTCAAAAATCACCAACCTTCTAGGTCGGTGAGTATGCCAAATGTCCGATTATCAAAGGACATGGGTAATAGATGGCCATTTGATTAACCGTGAGAATACATAAATGATAAAACCCCAAAATACCAGGTATTCTGGGGTTTAGTTTCTACTTATTACCTAACCAGGACTGCAAATCTAACAAACTGGTAAAGTCTAATAAAGCCTCACCGAGATTTTCTAATTCTTCCAATGATAAATTTGCCAATTGTGCGCCTATATCTGGGGGTAATTCTCCCACCCTGCGAGTGAGTAGACGTACAAGTAAACGTCGTTCTCGCAGTTCCCCTTGCTGTTTCCCTCGCAGTTCCCCTCGCTGTTCGCCTATTTGTTCTCCTTCTTCGAGAATTTCTTGGTAAATTACTGACTCCCGCATCATACCCTCCCGAAATAGTCTTCTAATTAAATCCTTCTTAAATTTTAACCCGGCTAAAATTTGGGTGTAAGCCGAAATTTCAGGGCGCTGGGTTGTCTCCAGTGCGTTAATTCGTGAGACAATTTCTGTCAGCAAGGTTTGGGGTTGGGTGGTCGCTGTTAATGGTGCTAGTGGTAACAATGCAGGGTCTTGGAGAAAGATTTCTGGGTTTTGTTCCCACATCCGAATTAGACGATATTCATGACGGGTAGTTTCCACGTTAAAGGCTGTAGTGATTTCTCCCTCATCCAGGGGAGGAAGCAGTAATACTACTACTTGTGTCACTGGTAAACGATACAAGCGATACAACCTTACCCAATAGTCTAACATTCGCAGTGGTAGGGGTGGTGTGGATTCTAATTTGGTTTGAAATTCTAAATGTAAAATCCTGCCTTGCAGTTGTAAAAAGGTGACATAATCGGCGCGGATGGGTTCTATGCTTAATTCGGTTTTGAGAACTGTCACATCCCCTTGCTGTGTCCCTAATACCCAACTGGCGAACCTTTGCGGGTGTTTTTCTGATAGCAGCTTGCAGAGATTGTCAAAGGACATGGGTAATAAATGGTTATTTGATTAACCATGAGGATACATCAGCGATGATACCCCAAAATACCGGTTATTCTGGGGTTTAGTTTCTACTTATTACCTAACCAGGACTGCAAAAATTTAACGACTCAGACATTAGTTCTCCTTTGCTTGGATAAGTGTCTCACTACTTAGGGATTATTCAAGCAGCTTGTATTTTTAGTCTAAAGTCCAGTTATTCGGTAGGTGTAATATGTATAGTAGGGGAATGTGCGATTCGTTCTCTACTCAAAACGCTATGGGATTCTTTTTGGGATCGAAGGGGAGGTTGTAACAATTTGTTACATTCCGCATAGGTCCCAACAATGGATGACACGGGAAGAATTTTTGAGAAAACCTTACAGAAATATCGAAAATATCCAACGGTAACAATAGAATAAACTCAGATGCTTCCTTAATGTCTAATCGTCAAAACCTAATATATCTCATGGATTTTTCTAATCTGACATCCCAGTTAAATGCTGGAACGATTTTGCCAGAGGGGATTGTAATTGTCACCCTCTTAGGGGTTTTGATTGTTGATTTGATTTTGGGACGTAGCTCCTCACGCTGGATTGGATATGTGGCGATCGCCGGTTTAGTGGCTGCGGTTGGCGCTCTCTATCTTCAATGGGATGCTACTAATCCCATTTCCTTTACCGGGAGCTTTATTGGTGATGACCTGAGTATTGTTTTTCGCGGTATTATTGCTTTGTCTGCTGCGGTAACTATATTGATGTCAATTCGCTACATTGAGCAAAGTGGTACTGCTTTAGCAGAATTCATCGCTATTTTGCTCACTGCTACCGTGGGAGGGATGTTTTTATCCGGTGCTAGTGAGTTGGTGATGATTTTCATCTCACTGGAAACCCTCAGTATTTCTTCATACTTACTCACAGGTTATACCAAGCGTGATCCCCGCTCTAACGAAGCTGCGCTGAAATACCTGTTGATTGGAGCCTCCAGTACGGCAATATTTTTATACGGTGTTTCCCTGCTGTATGGTCTATCAGGTGGACAAACAGAATTAGGGGCGATTTCTAATGGTATTGCTGCTGCTAATGGTGGTCAGTCTTTAGGTTTGGTAATTGCCCTGATTTTCGTGATTGCCGGTATCGGCTTTAAAATCTCCGCCGCACCCTTTCACCAGTGGACCCCAGACGTTTACGAAGGCGCTCCCACCCCGGTGATTGCTTTTTTATCGGTGGGTTCCAAAGCCGCTGGGTTTGCCCTGGCCATTCGCTTGCTGACAACAGTCTTCCCCCTAGTTGCGGAGGAATGGAGATTTATTTTCACTGCCCTTGCAGTCCTAAGTATGGTATTGGGTAACATAGTCGCCCTGGCCCAAACTAGCATGAAGCGGATGTTAGCTTATTCATCCATTGCTCAAGCTGGATTTGTGATGATTGGCATGATTGCGGGAACTGAAGCCGGATACGCCAGCATGGTATTTTACCTCATGGTGTATTTGTTCATGAACCTGTGCGGTTTTACCTGCGTGATTCTCTTCTCCCTACGCACAGGAACAGACCAAATTGCCGAATACTCTGGATTGTATCAAAAAGACCCACTGCTTACACTCGGTTTGAGTATATCTCTACTTTCCTTGGGTGGGATTCCGCCATTAGCAGGGTTTTTTGGCAAGATTTACCTGTTCTGGGCTGGTTGGCAAGCTGGACTTTACTGGTTAGTTTTACTTGGCTTAGTTACTAGTGTTGTCTCCATCTATTACTACATTCGCGTGGTAAAAATGATGGTAGTCAAGGAACCCCAGGAAATGTCAGAGGTAGTCAAAAATTATCCAGCAGTACAGTGGAACTTGCCAGGGTTTAGACCTTTGCAAGTGGGACTAATAGTAACTTTAATTGCGACTTCCATCGCGGGTATTTTGTCCAATCCACTATTTACACTGGCTAACAATTCTATCTCTAATACTGCAATGCTACAAGCAACAGCGGTGGAGAAAAACCAGGTAAGTATAATCTCAACACCAGAACTAGAAGAGTTGTAGATTGGATGTTGCAACTTTAGGGGGTGCCAGAAACTAGCACCCCTGCTGAATTATGTTAAATTTGTGTCAAAGCCATCATTAGGGCCACAGTACTTTTGGATATTGCTTAAATGTCTATGACTACGCCACAACCAGCACCCCAACCCCTCCCCACCGGGAGCCTAACTATGCCTAGCTGGTTACGCCGCTCTATTGGCAGGGCTAGTGAGCTTTCTACTGTACAACGGATTATTAAGCAACGCCAAATTCATACAATTTGTGAAGAGGGACGATGCCCCAACCGAGGAGAATGCTATGGTCAAAAAACTGCCACTTTCTTACTATTAGGCCCAGTTTGTACACGCTCTTGTGCTTTTTGTCAAGTAGATAAGGGTCATGCCCCTATGCCTATTGACTTAGAGGAACCGCAAAAAGTAGCTGAAGCTGTGCAACTGTTGGGATTACGTTATGTGGTTCTGACTTCTGTAGCCCGTGATGATTTACCAGACCAGGGGGCGGGGCATTTTGTCAAGACAATAGATAATATTCGCCTGTTAAATCCAGAAACTCAAATCGAAGTGCTAACACCAGATTTTTGGGGCGGCGCTGGTGCGGGAGAATCAGGACAACGAGCAAGAATAGCCACAATTGTCACCGCTAAACCCGCTTGTTTTAATCACAATGTGGAGACGGTACGGCGGTTAACAGGTCCGGTGCGTCGGGGTGCTAAGTACGATCGCTCCCTGAATCTGTTGGCTATGGTGAAAGAAATTGATCCCACTATCCCCACTAAGTCCGGTTTAATGGTGGGACACGGTGAAACCAGGGAAGAAGTTATAGAAACTATGGCGGATTTAAGGGCGGTGGGATGCGATCGCCTCACCATCGGCCAATATATGCGCCCTTCCTTAGAACATTTGCCAGTGCAAAAATACTGGACACCAGAAGAATTTGATACACTATCAGGGGTAGCACGGCAAATGGGATTTAACCACGTCCGTTGTGGTCCTTTGGTGCGTAGCTCTTACCATGCTGGTCAGGAAGGTTGACACAAATATTTTTAAAGGATTTTGGTTTTTTGGTACGACTGTTTGGTATTTCTGAATAAAGTCAAAAAAGAAGGAGAACGACTGATGGCTAAAGTTCAAAATTCCCCCGTTCCAGCAACGGGCGCTAAACCCCCCTACACCTTCCGTGCTGCCTGGGCATTGCTGTTATTAGCTGTTAACTTCTTAGTTGCAGCTTATTATTTCCACATCATTGAATAATTAGAAGTGGACGGTGCTGCTTAAATCGTACCTTTAAATAAACCTTTGGGGCGAATGAGCAGCACCAAAATCATCATTAACAGTGCTATACCTTGTTTATACTGTGAACCGATCCACAAGCTACTCACTTCTTGAGCGATACCAATAATAAACGCGGCGGCGATCGCACCGTAGGGGTTACCAATACCGCCTAAAATTACGGAAGCGAATAAGGGCAAAATCAAAAACCAGCCCATATTGGGACGTACTGCTGTAATCAATCCGTACATACTGCCACCCAAAGAGGTGAATATCCCCGCAATAATCCAAGTCCACAGGATGACCTGCTCGACATTAATCCCAGAAACCCTAGCTAAGTCTAAATCATCAGCAACTGCACGCATGGCTTTACCAATTTTGGTATTTTGCAGCAGGTAGTGCAAGGCCAAAATTGCCACCACTGCTAACCCCAATACCAGCAATTGATTTTGGGGTATCCTGATGCCAAAAACATTCAAAGCAGTGGTAACGGGTAAATTGTAATTTTGGTTTTGACCGCCCCAGAAAAAGATAATACCATTGCGCAGGAATAAAGCCAGCCCAATGGAAATAATAATTAAGGTTGTGGAGGTAGCACGAATAGAGCGCATTCTTGCCCATAACAACTTTTCAGACAGTAGCATTGCTGCTACTGTTCCCGCGCTCGCCAGAATCATGGATAGCCAAATATTGATACCACTGGTATTGAGTAACAGGGTCAAATAGGCAGAGAGAGTGAGAAAATCACCGTGAGCAAAATTAGATAACCGTAAAATACCGTAGGTCAGGGTCAATCCCACTGCGGCCAGGGCGATAATGCTACCTACAGCTATACCATTAACAATTAGTTGAGCAATTTGTATATCCATAAGTTTGATGTTTTCGGTGGGTGTTCAACCCATATACACATCCGCTAGAATAGAATTAATTGGGTGCTATAGGGTTGAGAGTAGATTTCAAAATCATGTTGACAGAAAAGTTTGACCAGTTAAAAGTTTTATTTGGCGAAATGCAACAGGCTTTGATTGCCTACTCCGGAGGAATTGATAGCACTTTGGTGGCCAAGATTGCTTATGATGTATTGGGCGATCGCGCTTTGGCTGTCACAGCTGTTTCTCCTTCCCTGTTACCAGAAGAACTAGAAGATGCGAAAATTCAAGCCGCAACTATAGGGATTCCCCATAGAATAGTCCAAACTCATGAAATGGACAATCCCAATTACACTTCTAACCCTGTCAACCGTTGTTATTTTTGCAAAAGTGAATTGCATGATACCCTCAAACCCTTAGCTATGCAGTTAGGTTATCCCTATGTAGTAGATGGGGTGAATGCTGATGACTTACAGGACTATCGCCCAGGAATTCAAGCAGCAAAAGAAAGAGGTGCGCGATCGCCTTTAGCAGAGGTCGGTGTCAGCAAAGCCGAAGTCCGTCAACTTTCACAACAACTCGGTTTACCCTGGTGGGATAAACCCGCTCAACCTTGTCTAAGTTCTCGCTTTCCCTACGGTGAAGAGATTACCATAGCCAAGTTACAAAGAGTAGGTAGAGCAGAAATTTATCTGCGAAAACTGGGTTGGGAGAATTTGCGCGTGCGTTCTGAAGGTGATACCGCCAGAATTGAATTATTACCAGCAAATATCAAAGATTTTATCTTGACTACCAATTTACAGTCCCTAGTTGCTGCATTTCAGGAGTTGGGATTTATCTATGTCACTCTAGATTTAGAAGGTTATCGCAGTGGTAAGTTAAATCAAGGTCTCGCTCTTCAATCACTAAACCGATAACGACTCCCCATCACATAATCCTGATTAATTTCACAAGAAATCCATCGGCGTTCCCAACTTTCAGCCACAAACCCAGTGGTATTGGAACCTGCAAAGGGGTCTAACACCATATCACCCTCATCAGTTAAAAACTTGATGAAAAATTCAGCGAACTTGACAGGAAACCGCGCGGGGTGGGGTTTAATCCCTTCTGCTTTACAACGCCGTAAATAAGCGCTATTGGATTCAGTATTGGCAATTTCTAGCAAATTTGGCGGAATTGCGCCCTGATTATCCTTCTGAAACTTATCAGAAATATCATGACCACTGGGGCGCATTTTAGCTTTATAGCCATTTTTCAGTAGTTGTTTCATACTCTGACTATATGGCTTTAAAACTTTTCTGTTATCAGCCTTAGGATTTGGTGTTTTTGACAACCACCAAACTACATTTACCGAATCTTTCACACGAACTCGCCTGATTGTCACCCACTCCGCAGGGGTAGGTAATCGTGCAGGATTATAGTGATAGAATTCTTGGGCTAAAAAAAAGCCAACCTCTTTACACAGTCTCACCAGAAGTTCATATTGGTAGATAGTGCGCACCGGATGACCACGCAGGTAAGCGCCCCCCAAATCTAAAATCAATGAGCCATCATTAGTTAGAACCCTTTTAAACTCCTGAGCGAAAGGTAAAAACCATTCAATATATTTTTCTGGGCTTTCGTTACCATATGCTTTTTGACGTGCGAGAGCAAATGGTGGTGAAGTGAGGATCAGATTAATACTATTCGGCTCCATGGATTTTACCAGATGGAGACTATCACCCAAATATGCTTTTCCCAACCTTTGGGAGTAATAAGGACTTAAACATATATCTTGTGGTGATTTGATTATTTCTTCTGACAAGAGCTTTCACAAGTTAAAAATTTATTTATATAGGTATTTTACTTGGTATCTACCATAAAGTTATCTGTACACCGCTAAGACCTCTAGATTTGTGTTCATCTGTGGACAAATTTTCTCAAGAACTAAAACATCCTCACCAAAATGCGTAGTGTTATAGAAGCGGTGGAAGATTGTCGGCATTTATTTATATTGTTCTAAATTATACATTAATTAAACTAAAGATTATTTGCCAAAATGCCTGAATTTAATTAATTTTCGAGATTATCCTGTTATATATTCCTAGAACCAGAAGTTAGATTATAGGTCTAGCAATTACACATATCAAGCAACTGTCCATGTTTAGACAACCTGCTTTTGGTATCGCTTTAAGTACGCTTGTCCTTGCGAGTGGATTAATGAATACCTCCATAACGTCTCACAGGTCTACAGAGTCAACTAATCGTAGTCAACCTTTGTTAATTCCTCCAAGTCAGGCTGCAATGTTAACTACTACTACTACTATTAAAACCAATGCACTAGAGAAATCAGTTTTTGACAAAATTAACCAATATCGAGTCTCTCAGAATCTGCCAAAGTTGAGACTAAATACAGATATTAGCCAACAGGCGAGGATTCATAGCCAAAACATGGCTAATGGTAAAGTCCCGTTTAGCCATGAGGGATTTGAACAGCGTGTCACTGCCATTCCCCTACAGTATAATAACGCCTCAGAGAATCTAGCCTTAAATAAAGGATATAGTAATCCAGTCGGCGAAGCCATTACCGGGTGGTTGAAAAGTCCGCGACACTTGCAGAATATTCATGGCGACTACGACCTCACGGGGATTGGTGTTGCTACCAACAAGGAAGGAGAAGTTTACCTAACTCAAATTTTTATTCGCAGTAGATAGATTGATTTACACCGATTTTGGCATCATAATTAATGTAGTGTCTGATAGTTTTTTTCTCAAAGACACTACATTTATATTTAGGTAGTTCATGACATTACAAGATTTTCAAATCAGTGATAGCCTACGTGGCGCGGCCATAGGTGACTTGACTGAGGCTGCTTTGGCTGAGTATTTAAAAT
The DNA here is from genome assembly GCF_029891675.1 of Anabaenopsis tanganyikae CS-531. Lineage (NCBI taxonomy): Bacteria > Bacillati > Cyanobacteriota > Cyanophyceae > Nostocales > Nodulariaceae > Anabaenopsis > Anabaenopsis tanganyikae. The sequence continues at coordinate 16,384 of NZ_JANQDF010000066.1, read as the reverse complement.
CAGAGGCGATCGCTGTGGATACTGAAACCATGGGACTATTACCACAGCGCGATCGCCTCTGTCTAGTTCAGCTATGTAATCTTCAGGGACAAGTCACGGTAATTGGGATCACCAAAGGCCAAACCGAAGCCCCAAATTTAAAGATACTCTTGGAAGCGGTCAACGTGGTGAAAGTTTTCCACTTCGCCCGCTTTGATATTGCGGCTTTGCGTTATCATCTGGGGATTCGAGTTCAACCTGTGTTTTGTACCAAAATTGCCAGTAAGCTAGCTCGTACCTACACCAATCGTCATGGACTCAAAGATGTAGTTCAGGAATTAGAACAAATAGAATTAGACAAAAGCTCTCAGAGTTCCGATTGGGGTAACGCTGCCAATTTATCAGAGGCTCAACTCAACTATGCTGCTAATGATGTCCGCTACCTATTGAGTGTACAGCAAAAACTTACAGCGATGCTCAAACGGGAAGAACGTTGGGAAATTGCTCAAGAATGCTTTCAAGTTTTACCGACCCTTGTCACCTTAGATTTATTGCAATTTAAAGATTTATTTGAACATTGATTTACTTAATACTTGCTGCAATATTAAAGATTTTTTTCCAGATTTACGGGGTAATTTTGGCAGGGAGACACCATATTTAAACTATCTACACACTTAGCTCCCGGAATTTCTCAAAGAAATTCCGGGTATCTGGGTTTTGATTCAATGACTTATTTATCTGTGGAAATAATATGTAAGTCTATATTTCTATTTCTAGTTAAATCTATCATTTGTTGAGTAAAAGACTTTTGAAACCATCTTTGCCAACGCGGCTGTTTAGTTTCACCAATAATAATTTGTGTAATATGATAATTTGTTGCTAGTTGAGAAATTTCTTGAGCAACATTTTGGCTTTTAATATGTAAAAACTCTCCGCCGAAATCCCGGCATAAATGCTCACAGGTATCTATGTGTAAACTTTCTTCTTTAGTCAAGAATCGTTCAGGATTGGCCACAAACACAGCATACAGTCGAGCATTCATATAGTGGGCAATACGTGCGCCTCTGCGTAATAATTGCACAGAAACAGGATAAGTAGATACACATACTAAAACCCGTTCTTGAATGTTGTAATTAGGCTGTAAAAAGTTGGCAGTATTTGCTTCTTCTTCCACGGTATCTGCTACTTCTCTTAATGCTAGTTCCCGTAAAGCAATCAGATTACGACGGCGAAAAAAGTTTTTCAGAGATGGCTCAATTTTTTCAGCAGCGTAAATTTTGCCTTCTTGTAAGCGCTCTTCTAAAGTTTGTGGGGTCACATCAATCACCACAACAGCATCAGCTTCATCTAACACATAATCAGGAATGCGCTCTCGCACCACAACACCTGTAATTCTGGCGACTAAATCATTCAAACTTTCCAAATGTTGAATATTAACAGTAGAATAAACATCAATTCCCGCTGCTAAAATAACTTCTACATCCTGATAGCGTTTTTTCCTTGGGGAACCAGGGGCGTTAGTATGAGCGAGTTCATCCACTAAAACGAGTTGAGGGGAACGTTGCACAATTGCATCTGTATCTAATTCCTGTAGAGTAACGTTCTGGTGGATAAAAGCTTTTTGGGGAATTACCTCTATTCCCGCAGCTTTCATGGCGGTTTCCTTGCGTCCATGAGTTTCTAAGATTCCGATCACTACATCAATTCCATCTTGTTTGAGTTGATGTGCTTCCTCAAGCATTTTGTAAGTTTTGCCGACACCGGGAGCCATACCAATAAAAATTTTATGTTTCCCACGTCGGAGGGGGAGAAGATGAATATGATCAGAGGAATCAAACATAAGTAAAATAGTTAAAACTTCTCTGGTTGAAAAATGACGACAAACAAATAAATACTGACGGCAAAAGTTGCTAGTCCTAAAAGGGTAATGGCGTAGGATGCAGAGCGTGATATTGCTTCAGGGGTGGCGGCGTAGAGGATTTGTGCTAGGAATAAATTAAGGAAGAGGGTAAGACACAGAGTAAGAGATAGATTTTTCATAATTAAAACCCAAAGGCTGTGGGATTATGCCAGTCCTATGATTGTGATCAAAAGGTCTATGATTTTGATGGCAATGAAGGGTGTGATCACGCCGCCCAGTCCGTAGATGAATATGTTCCGTTGTAGAAGTTGGTCGGCGGTGAGTGGTCGGAATTTAACGCCAGTTAGTGCTAGGGGAATGAGGGCGGGAATGATTAAGGCATTGTAAATTAAGGCCGAGAGAATGGCAGATTGGGTACTGGTTAAAGCCATAATATTGAGAGGGCCAACACCAATACCAGCGAAGATAGCCGGGAGGATGGCGAAGTATTTGGCGATATCGTTGGCAATGGAAAAGGTGGTGAGTGCACCACGGGTAATCAGCAATTGTTTACCAATAGTGACAAGATCAATTAACTTGGTGGGGTCAGAATCTAGGTCTACCATGTTAGCGGCTTCTTTGGCTGCTTGAGTACCCGTATTCATTGCTACACCTACATTGGCTTGAGCTAAGGCGGGAGCATCGTTGGTGCCATCTCCGGTCATGGCTACCAGTTTTCCTTGGGCTTGTTCACTCTGAATGACTGTAATTTTGTCTTCCGGGGTGGCTTCGGCGATGAAGTCATCAACTCCGGCTTCTTGGGCAATTACAGATGCGGTCATGTGGTTATCACCTGTGAGCATGATGGTTTTAATGCCCATGCGTCGCATCTGGTCAAATCGTTCCCGAATCCCCGGCTTGATTATATCCTTGAGATAAATTACACCATATATCTCATTGTTTTTACATAGAGCTAGGGGAGTGCCACCTAGTTGGGAGACTCTTTCAAAGGCGGTGTCAAGCTCAGATGTTAAATCTCCATTGCGAGACCTGACAAATCCTTTAATAGCATTGACTGCGCCTTTGCGAATTTCTACGCCGTTAGATAAGTTAGTGCCACTCATGCGAGTTCTGGCGGAAAATTCCATACTTTCGGCTTGTTGAGGGTCAAAATCTAATTTTGCGCCTAATTTCTCTGCCAGTGTGACAATTGACTTACCTTCTGGTGTTTGATCAAAGATACTGGATGCTAGGGCAACTTGGGCTACCTCTACCATAGAATGACCGTTGACGGGAATAAATTCTTCTGCTAGGCGGTTTCCCAAAGTAATCGTACCGGTTTTGTCTAAGATCAGGGTGTTAATATCCCCGCAAGCTTCAACTGCACGCCCGGAAGTGGCAATTACATTAAACTGAGCTACTCTATCCATTCCCGCAATGCCGATCGCACTTAATAAGCCGCCGATGGTAGTAGGAATTAGGGCTACTAATAAGGCTATGAGTACCGCAATACTTAGGGGTGAGTTGAGGTAAAATGACACTGTAGGTATTGTGCCAATTACCACTAAAAATACTTGGGTGAGCACTGCCAGCAAAACTGTCAAAGCAATTTCGTTAGGTGTTTTGCTGCGGGAAGCGCCTTCTACTAAACTAATCATGCGGTCAATAAAACCTTGTCCGGGGTCGGTGGTGACTCGAATGATCAGCTCGTCGGAGACTATACGGGTTCCTCCGGTTACAGAACTGGCAATGTCTGAACCAGGTTCTTTTAATACTGGTGCTGATTCTCCTGTAATAGCTGATTCATCAACGGAGGCTACACCGCTAATCACTTCACCATCGGCGGGTATGACATCACCAGCGGTGACTTTGATTGTATCCCCTCGCCGTAAGGCTGTAGAATTCACCTCTTGAATAGAACCATCGGGGAGAATTTTTTGGGCTTTGGCTTCGGATTTTGCAGAGCGCAAAGCATCCGCTTGGGCTTTACCTCGTCCTTCGGCTACGGCTTCGGCAAAGTTAGCAAAGACAACGGTGGAGAATAAAATTAAGGTGATTAGTGCGTTGAATAGTCGGGGATTTTCCCCTGTAGTTGAGCCAAATATATTCGGTGCAATTGTCATTGCTGCTGTGATGATAGTACCTAACCAGACTAGGAACATGACTGGATTTTTGATCATGTTACGTGGGTGCAGTTTGACAAATGCTTGCCGGAATGCTTGGGGGTATAGTTGAGATGGTGGGACTTGGGGTTTATGTCTGCGTTTTTTTCGCCGTCTTGTAGTTGTTGCCATTTTTAGGTGAATGGGTGGAATTTTTGCTTAGTTTCCTGCTACTAGTTGAAATGCTTCTGCTACCGGACCTAGGACTAGGGCGGGGAGAAAGGTGAGAGCGCCCAAGATTAAAATTACCCCCGCTGTAACTGCTGTGAATAGTTTGGTGTCGGTTCTCAGGGTTCCGGTGGTGGTAGGTACTGGTTTTTTACCAGACATACTATCTGCTAAAAGTAACAGTGCCATGATAGGGATATAACGCCCAGCTAAGATACTGATACTTGTACTCAGGTTCCACCATAGGGTATGATCATTTAATCCTTCTAAACCAGAACCGTTGTTAGCTGCCGCAGAAGCATATTCGTAAATTACCTGGGAAACTCCATGAAATCCAGGGTTACTAATACCAGAGAGGCTATTAGGAAAGGCAAAGACAATCGCCCAAGGAATGAGAATGGCGAAGGGGTGAACTAATAAGATGATGCTGGCTAAAACAATTTCTTTTTTTTCAATTTTTCTGCCTAAAAATTCTGGTGTTCTCCCTACCATTAAGCCTGTGAGAAATACTGTTAAAATTAAGTAGATGAATAGGTACGCTGTACCGGTTCCCTGTCCTCCCCAAATTATTTGTAAGAACATATTAAAGAGGGTGACAAAACCCCCAGGAGGCATTAAGGAATCGTGCATTCCGTTGACAGCACCGCACATTGTGGCTGTGGTCATGACCGCCCAGAGTGCGGTTTGCGCCCAACCAAATCTTACTTCTTTTCCTTCTAAGTTGGGTTGCTCTGCTCCTAAGAGGGAATTAACTAAGGGATTTCCTTCAAATTCGCCTACTGCTGTGATTCCTACTAAGAAGAGGAAAATTATCAATACCATCCAAAATACTAACCATGCTTGCTTACGGTTATTCATAAATATACCGTAGGTGTAAATTAGTGATGTGGGTATGGCCATCATCGCCCACTGCTCTAATAAGTTGGAGAAGCCATTAGGATTTTCAAAGGGATGTGCTGAGTTGACACCAAAGAAGCCACCACCGTTTTCTCCGAGTTCTTTAATAATTTCGTAGTGGGCCACTGGACCACGGGCTATTACTTGGGTGGCACCTTCTAAGGTGGTGACTGTTGCTGGTCCTGCTAAGGTTTCTGGTACACCAGCCAATAGCAATAATAAGCCGCCAATTATTGATATGGGCAATAATATCTGGGTAATTGACCTGATGAGGTCACTGTAAAAGTTGCCTAACTGTCTGCCAGTTAAACCACGAATAAAGGCTATACTAACTGTTATACCGGTACCGGCTGAGGTAAACATTAAAAAACCTAAAGCGAAGGTTTGACTGGCATAGCTCCAGGTGGTTTCACCAGTATAATGCTGTTGGTTGGTGTTGGTAACAAAGGAAATGGTAGTATGTAATGCTAAATCCCAATTAGGCGCGCTTAATCCTGTGGGATTTAGGGGTAACCATTCTTGGAACATGAGGATTAAATAAACTAAAATCCCCATGACTAAATTGCTATGGAGCAAGGCTTGGGTATATTGCCATCCTGTCATATTTTCCTGGTGACGCACCCCACTTAAGGCATAAATTATTCTTTCTAAGGGATTAATTATGGGTTCGAGTAGTGTTTGTTCTCCCATGAAAACTTGTGCTATGTACCTTCCTAATAATGGAGTTGTGCCGATGACTATGACTAGGGTAAAGGCGATTTGTATCCATCCTTGTAACATGATTAAATAGGCTCCCAGTACATAATTTTCCCAGAGATGTTGAAGTTATAAGAAAAGTTTACATATTCACATACAATTGTTCTATGACGTGGTTAAATGTCAACATAACATAATATCTTACATCCTGTGAAAATAACTGATTTCCCCAAAGAAGCAGAAAAAATAATTAATAACAAACTCTAATGACCATGACCGAAATTACAGCTAACTATGATGAAACATGGAAAGAAGTAATAGGAGATTATTTTGATTCCTTTGTCGCCTTCTTTTACCCAGAAATAAATCAAGAAATAGATTGGAATAAAACCCCCGTTTCTCTCGATAAAGAATTGGAGCAGATTACCGCAACTGCGGAGAGTAAAACACGCCATGCTGATAAATTATTTCAGGTGTGGTTGTTAGATAATCAAGAAGTTTGGGTATTAATTCATGTAGAAGTACAAAGTCAATATGATAAAGAATTTTCCCAACGAATGTTTATCTACAACTATCGGGCTTTTGATTTATATCAAAAACCGGTGATTAGTTTAGCTATACTAGGAGATGAAACGAAAAATTGGCAACCTAATTCTTACCGATATGGTTTAGGGAGTAGTCAACTAATCTTTAATTTTTCTAGTGTTAAGCTGCTAAATTATCAATGGGAGGAGTTAGAGCAAAGTAATAATATTTTTGCTATATAGCAATCCTAAATGATTCATGAACAATTTCTGTTCCCTGTTCCCTGTTCCCTGTTCCCTTTCCTCACTCATAATTTCTCAAGTCAAATAGGATGACTATAGTGGTGATGGCACATTTAAAGACTAAAGCCACTAATAGCAATCTGTCAGTTAGGGAACAGTGGAAGTGGAAGTTAGCTAGATTACTCTATGAAAGAGGTTATAACCGTAAAAAAATTGTGGATTTGTATAAGGTCATTGATTTAATGATGGCTTTATCTGGAGATTTGCAATTAAGTTTTGAGGAAAAATTAACTAATTATCAGGAGAAACTAAAAATGCCATTGTTAACGAACATTGAAAAACGGACTATAGAAAAAACCACCAAGCAAACTCTGAAACAAAATATTATCAAACTCCTACAAGTGCGGTTTGGTGACATTCCAGAAAATCTGGTTGCGAGCATTAATAAAATTGATGATACATCTTTTTTAGAACAAATATTTGTATCAGCAATTAATGTTAGTTCTTTAGAAGAATTTGCACAGCTGGTTAACTCTGATTTACCAGCAGTAGATTAATAGATGTAGGTTGGGTTAAGCGCAGGGCGTAACCCAACAATTGATAATATAGTTTACATAAGGTCATTGATTTAATGATGGCTTTATCTCGATATTTGCAATTAAGTTTTGAGGAAAAATTAACTAATTTACTCCTTACGCAACTGGTAAAGGATATCTGCTCAGTGCAGCAGGGCTTCGCGATCGCATGTTTTAAATATATGAGCTTCGAGTCACACAGATCCCCGACTTCTGCACAAGTTATCTGAGATTTTCCCAATTATGTAAGAAGTCGGGGATATTAGTCGTTCCCTTCGACTTCGCTCAGGGAACTTAGGGAACACTTCAGCGATAATCTTGGCGTTGAACGTCACCCAGACGGGCCGCATCACGAATACCGTAGTCAGAACGGGTAAAGCGGTTTAACTGCGCCTCGAAAAAGTCTCGATTAGCTTGTAAATGCTCAGGTTCAGGGTCATCTAAAGGATAATGAAGGGCCGTGCGTAAGGCTTGAATCACCGCAGAGGTAACATTGTACATTGAACGTTGAAAACTAACTCCCAACTGAATCAACATATCATCCTCACCCCGACAATATTGTTTATATTCTTCCACTAAATATGGTGGTAAGAAGTGCAACATATCTTGCATTAACAGTGTTGGGGGAATACCTGCTGTACCGACGGGGAACACATCAGCATAAAGAATACCATAGTGAAAATCTGCTTGGTTATCTGGTATTTGGCGCGCTTGAGCATTATAAGATTTTGTCCCTCTAAAAGGTGCAGTACGATAAAAAACCGCTTCTACATAAGGTAACGCCGCTTCATAAAGCCAGACAAAGCCTTGAGATTTGGGGATAATTTCGTAACATTCACCCCGGATATAAACATGATGGTAAATGGGACGATTGGCGACTGCAAAAATGCCATTGACCAGAAAATTCATAGCCTCCGGGACTGTGGTAATTTTCCCCTCGTCATATAAATCTGACATTTCAAAAAACACAGGGGCCATGACTTCCCAGAATAGCCCCAAATTGGCATAGTAAGACATTTGGCGACATTGTTCTATAAACATATCTGGGAAGAGTTTATAAAGCCCTAACATGAATGGGTTACCTTGAAAATAGGCTTTGATGGCTCTATCGGCGTTGGCCTTATACTCCGGTGTGTCTAAGTAAGGGTCAAATTTACCACCCATTCCTCTATGCCAAAACATAGCCCGCATACAGGCTTCGGCAAACTCCATATTAATGCGGTCATGGAATAGGTGATGTAATAATTTGGGCATTTTTATAGTTTCACCCTTCTCGATAAATGCCAAAAGTTCAGGGTGTGCGGTGGCCTGACCGCGCCAGACTCTCAGTTCTGCATCGTCACCGGCATAATGATTATGGAGTTCTAAGTATTCTTGAGGTAAGAAGTATTTAAAAAAGGGTAGGGGATTTAAAAATACTCGTTCGGCAATATACAGCAAGTTACGCCAGTAAAAATCCATCGGTACTGCATAGGCTTTATAAATGCCGATGATTTGTTTTAAATTTTCTGGTGTATCGGGTAACATAGAACCACCAGCTTCAAGGCGATGAATCACATCAGCAAATTCATGTCGGGAAGGAGGTAGTTTATTTGTGGGTTTCTCTGGAGTTTGTACCATGATTATGGCCTCGCAATGATGATGGTCAAGGGTTGGTCAAAGATCAGAAGTGCTAATTGTGGGGAATTTGAGCAACTATGGTTTTTTCTATGGGGGTAATTGCGGCTACCATGGCTGTAGTTGTAGTTTCGCTCCAACGGACTAACCAGGTGGGTTGTACACCCAAGAAGATAATGAGAGCTGCTAATACTAAGGCGGGAACTTTTTCTGACCACAAAACTTTGGGATAGTAAGCCAAATTATTATCCAGCTTGCCAAAACAGGTACGGTTGAGGAGTATGACGAAATACACCGCTGTTAAACCGCTAGATACTATACATAGTAGTGTGGGTATGGGGAAGACTGAGAAACTACCTTGAAATACAATAAATTCGGCTATAAATCCTGTTAAACCGGGAATACCCGCACTGGCCATACCACTGAGAACTAGTAGGGCGCTAATAAAGGGTAAACCGCGGATAGGACTCATTAAACCGTTGAGTTTTTCTAATTCCCTTGTACCAACTTTGACTTCTACTACCCCGACTAGGTGAAAAAGAATTGCCAAAATTAAACCATGGCTGAACATTTGAGCCACTGCACCCACTAGGGCTAAGGCTGTGCTAGAGGCGCTAGCTAGTAAGATATAACCCATGTGACCGATGGAGCTATACGCTACCATGCGCTTGATATCTTTTTGGGCGATCGCAATTACAGCGCCATAAATTGCGCTGATAGCTCCCCACAGGGCTAAGGTTGGTGCTACCACATTCCAAGCTTGGGGAAACATTCCCATCCCAAAGCGTAACAGTCCATAGGTTCCCAACTTAGCTAAAACGCCGCCTAATAAAATAGCAATGGGTGCGGAAGCTTCTACATAAGCATCAGGTAACCAAGTATGGAAGGGAACTAGAGGAATTTTAATTCCGAAGCCTAAAATAATTCCTCCTAGGAGGAGAAGTTGCAAAGCTGGGGCGATGTTTTGAATAGATAAACTATCCCAAGCGAAGCTGGTACCTCCACTGAGAAATACCATTCCTAGGAAGCTGGCTAAAATCAAAGCACCGGAAACAGCAGTGTAAATTAAGAATTTTATCCCCGCATAAGTGCGTTTTTCTCCTCCCCAAATGGAAATTAACAGGTAAAAGGGGATTAATTCTAGTTCGTAGAATAGGAAGAATAACAGCAGGTTTTCTGCTAAGAATGCACCAGCCACACCCCCACTCACGAATAAAATTAGGGGGTAAAATAGTCGAGGGCGTTCAGTTTCTTTGTTGCTGCTGTAAATGGCTATCCAGGTGAGTAAACTATTGAGTACCAACATTAAAATTGATAAGCCATCAACTCCCAGTTGATAACTCAAACCCAAAGTTTCATTCCAGGGGAGATATTCTTGAAATTGCATTCCAGAGTTGCTGGGGTCGAATTTCACTAAAATCAACAAGTTCCAGCCTAAGACTATGGCGGCTATGGTTAAAGATACTAGGCGAATGCGACTAGGGGATAGGAGTTTATGAGGTAAAAATCCAATAATTACGGCGCTAATAATTGGTATCCAAATGAGAAAACTCAACATATGATATGGTCCCGATGTTTTCCTTGGTGTTGATTTACGGTTGAGGCGTTAAAACATCAAACTTAAAAACTGTACTTTCCAGAAAGGCCAGGTTATCCATACACAGAAAATGCTGACTCCTAACAGTACAGTGAAGTTATAAAACTGGGTCTGTCCAGTGGTGCTGTATTTCAATCCTTCGCCGCCTAACAGGGAAAATAAACCGACGAAATTGACGATACCATCAACTATGAAGCGGTCAATCATATCAGCGAATTTAGAAAGTTGGTCAACGCTGAAAATGATGGTCATCCGATAGATTTTGGGTGTGTAAAAGTCGTATGCTAATAAGTCTTGTAAAGGTTGCCAAGGTAGGCGAATTGGTTTGGGAATGTTACCTAAATAAATGACGGCGCTAATGCTACAACCAAAAATACTTGACCAAATCAGTAATAGTACTAAATCTTTATTCAGGGTTGCCCAACTAGGTAATATTGATAAGCTTTGTAAAACTAAAGGCAAATGCAGGACTACGCCAAATAAGATCACCATGGGCATGATCATCGGCCAATGAACTTCGGGCGATCGCTCACTCATTGGTTTAGCTTGACCACCAAAAATTAAGCCAAATTCTCTCGTTAAACTGATGGCTGTTAAGGTGTTGACTATGAGAATAATTCCCACTAACCAGGGGTAATTTTCCCACAGTCCATCAGCTAATTTCACTAACGCCCAAAAGCCACCCAAGGGGGGAAAAGCAATTAATCCCAAAGTACCGACGATAAAAGCTAACCCGGAAATAGGGCGACGTGTCCACAGCCCACCTAGTTGAGTAACATCTTGGGTGATACTATTCCAGATAATACCCCCGGTGCTCATGACTAATAATGCAGATGCTAAAGCATGGGCAAGTACCAGTAATAATGCTGTTTCATCTTGTTGCATCCCTACAGCAATAAACACTAAGCCCATGTAAGCACTGACAGAATAAGATAAGCAGCGTTTAACGTCAACTTGAGCGATCGCAATTAAGGATGCACCTACAGCAGTAACTACACCGATGGCGACAATAAACCATGAAACCACAGGGGATAAACTTAATACAGGCTGGAGTTTAATTAATACCCAGGCACCGCTAGCAACCACTACGGAGTTACGTAAAATTGTACTGGGAACAGGTCCTTCCATGGCTTCATCTAACCATAAATGCAGGGGAAATTGAGCGCATTTACCCATAGGTCCAGCAACTAATGCTAAACCTACTAATGTGATCACCGTGGGATTTACTTCAGCATTACTCGCCCATGCTGCTAACTCTGTATAGTCCCATGTCCCTGATAAAGTCCATAAACCCAAGACTCCCATGAGTAAGAATAAGTCTCCTACCCGCTTGGTGAGGAAAGCATCTCTAGCACCAGTGACTACCAAGGGTTGACTAAACCATAACCCTACTAACAGATAGGTTCCTAGTGTGAGAATTTCCAAAATTACATAGCTGAAAAACAGATCATTGCACAAAGTTAGGGCAGATAATCCCGCTTCAAACAATCCCAATAAAGAATAGAAGCGCCCCCAACCCCAATCCATTTCCATGTAACCAACTGCAAAAATTTGTGCTAAGAAATTTAATCCAGTGATTACCACCATTGCACCTACACTAACTGCAGAAATTTCTAAGGTAATGGTGAGGTTTAAACCTGCGGTGGATAGCCAAGGAATAAATATTTCTTGGGGGGGTTGATTCCAGATGAATATAAAAGCAAAGACACTATGAAGTAATGACAAAAATGTCATGAATAAATTGACATAACCTGCTGGTCTTGAGCCGGTTTTCTTAATGACTCCCGGTGACCAAGGGATGGCTAAAAGTCCACCGATAAAGGCATAACAAGGGACTAGCCAAACAGTCCCTATGAGAAACTGAATCATGAAATTCACCTCTTTATTGATGGTATAAATTAGCTAGGCACTAGAGATAATTTCCTCTGGCTTCCAGTTAGCTACTTATTTGGCGAATGATAAATTTATTTTTCTTTAATTTTTCTAGCTTACCTTTTTTCTGGCCAAAAAGGAATTACATAATTAGACTAATCTATAATCTTTACTCTAATTAATTCTTAGACAATCAATTGTTTATGACTAAACCATAGAGTATAATCTATGGTTTACGGTTGATAACTAATTCCGCCGCTAACTCTATAGCTGCTTTCATACTGGTAGCATCAGCAATTCCCCGTCCTGCAATGTCAAATGCTGTACCATGATCTGGAGAAGTGCGGACAAAAGGTAACCCAATGGAAGTGTTAACGGCGCGGTCAAAAGCCATCAACTTAACGGGAATTAAGCCCTGGTCGTGGTAAAGCGCCAAATAAGCATCGGCGGGATTATGCACCGAAGTATGACCATACCAAGCAAGACCCGGCTTAACCCACATGGTATCAGGTGGTATGGGCGCTTCTAACTGCCAATGGGGGCGATTTTGTCGTTCTTGTTCTAACCAGGGAATTAACCAGTCTTGTTCTTCGGTTCCTAGTTGTCCTTCTTCCCCACTGTGGGGGTTTAAACCGGCGATCGCTATTCTGCCAGTTTTTAAGCCAAAATCCTGTTCTAAACACTCCACCAGTAAATCTAATTTTTCTGTCAATAATTTTGGTGTGAGTGTATGGGCTACTTGACTTAAGGGAATGTGTGTGGTAGCTAGTAAAGTGCGGAGTGTCCAAGCAGTGTGAGGAGAGCGGGCGACAAATAACATCCCGAAGCGGTCAACCCCAGCTTTTGCGGCTAGAAGTTCGGTTTGTCCGGGATAATTGTAACCTGCCAACTTCCAAGCAGATTTAGCAATCGGTCCGGTGACAATAGCATCAAAATTACCCGACAATGTGCTGGCGATCGCATCTTCCATATAGGCAAAACTAGCCGCACCACTAGCAGCATTACCCTGACCCACAATAATATTGTCTGTAATTTCCCTATCTAATGGCACATCCAGCACTTGTAACTGGTCTGGATGAGCTAAATCAATTGTATTGAGTCGTTCATAGACCCCTAACAATAAATCTCTATTACCCACAACTGTCAGGTCATATTTTTGACGAATAGCTCTATCAGCCAAAGCCTTTAAAATTACCTCTGGTCCGATTCCAGCCGGGTCTCCCAGTGTTAACGCCAAACGCGGGGGATTTATATTTGAGAATTTCACTGTTTTGATTTGATTCATTTAATACAAAGATATATTGAATAAAACTGCCATCTAGGAACTTGTCAAAGGGAAAATTAGGGATTGAGCATCAAACTGGTTTAGAATTATTTACACAGGTCTCATGAAAAAGAAGCCTTGATAGCGCTTCTAGTAGAGCTAGTTTAACCGAATATGCCTCAGGGCTATGCCTTGGTGGTGTCAACTGGTGGACTAGCATAGTGGCGATACTTCTGAGTAAAAGCCAAAAAAATGTGAACAATTGTGAGCATTTTGTCATGGAACTGGTGAAAATTAGATTAGAGTCATGACTCAATCTAGTGAAAGCAGCCCAGTTAAGAGGAAATCTTAAGGTTTTCCTTTAGCAAAACTGAACATCAACCATTCGTAAAGGAGAATCACACTCATGAGCGGCGAACTTCTGAATGCAGCGCTGTTGTCTTTCGGTTTAATCTTCGTGGGTTGGGCCTTAGGTGCTTTATTACTGAAAATTCAGGGCGCAGAGGAATAATCCTCGCAGGGTGGGGGCTGGGAACCGAGACCGAGACATAGAATTAACTTCTCTTGCTTCCCGCTTCCCAGACCTGCCAAGATTCAAGAGATTAATGAAAATAATGTAAACTTTTGTTTAGACAGCTAATTCTGTTAAGATTCATTTCATAAAAGTTAAAAATTTATTACTAACCTCATGACTTTATTAATTGTCGGTGCCACTGGCACATTAGGAAGACAAGTGGCTCGTCGTGCGATCGATGAGGGGCATAAAGTACGCTGTCTGGTGCGGAGTCCCAAAAGAGCTGCATTTCTCAAAGAATGGGGTGCTGAATTAGTCAAAGGGGATTTGTGTAAGCCCCAAAGCCTGACAGGAGCGATGGAGGGTGTAACAGCGGTCATTGATGCGGCGACATCTCGTGCTACAGATTCACTGACTATTAAACAAGTGGATTGGGATGGTAAGGTCGCATTAATTCAAGCCGCAAAAACTGCGGGTGTAGAACGTTTTATATTCTTTTCTATTCTTGATGCAGACCAGTATCCAGAAGTACCACTGATGGAAATTAAGCGGTGTACAGAACTATTTTTAGCTGAGTCTGGTATAAACTACACAATTTTGCGGCTAGCTGGCTTTATGCAAGGCCTAATCGGTCAATATGGTATCCCCATTTTGGAAAATCAACCAGTTTGGGTAACTGGTAATTCTTCCCCAGTGGCTTATATGGATACTCAAGACATCGCTAAATTTGCTATTCGCAGTTTGAGTGTGCCAGAAACGCACAAACAAGCTTTCCCTGTGGTGGGTACTCGCCCTTGGAGCGCTGAGGAAATTATTAACCTGTGTGAGCGTTTATCTGGGAAAGAAGCCAGAATCACCAAAATGCCAATTAACCTACTGCGTACAGTGCGCCGAGTTATCCGCTTCTTTCAGTGGGGGTGGAACGTTGCAGACAGGCTGGAATTTACAGAAGTCCTAGCCAGTGGTAAACCGTTAAATGCTCCCATGGATGATGTTTACCAACTCTTGGGATTAGACAAAGAACAAACCACAACTCTGGAAAGCTACCTACAAGATTATTTCAGTCGCATTATGAAGAAGCTCAAAGAGCTAGACTACGAGAAAAATAAATCGAAACAAAAAAAAGAGAAATCTAAAAAGACTCCGTTTAAGCAGTCTTCCAAAGTTAATAGTCAATAAAATGATTAGTTCCTGGTCATTGGTGATTCATGGGGATTTTTTCAGAGACTAATGACTACAGTGTCCAAAATATGTCAGGATGACAGAAGTAAAAAGCATCGCCAAAACTTGGATATTTGAGTGTGCCGAAAGCAGGCATTATTTACAATAACGTTAAACCGATAGCGAGTCGCATCGCTATGGAACTGCAAGACAAACTTACCACCGCTGGCTGGGATGTAATTACCACTACAAGTATGGGTGGTATATTGGGCTACTCTAGTCCAGAGAGTCCTGTGTGCCACACCCCCATTGATGGACTAACTCCCCCCGGTTTCGACTCGGAAATGAGTTTCGCTGTGGTACTAGGGGGAGATGGCACTGTTTTAGCAGCTTCCCGTCAGGTCGCCCCTACTGGTATTCCCCTGTTAACGGTGAATACCGGTCATATGGGATTTTTGACGGAAACTTATGTTAATCAACTCCCTCAAGCTCTAGAGCAAGCGATGGCGGGTGATTTTGACATCGAAGAACAAGCCATGCTCACTGTGAGGGTGTTTCGCGGTGAGTCCGTGCTGTGGGAAGCCCTCTGCTTAAATGAAATGGTTTTGCATCGAGAACCCTTAACCTCTATGTGCCATTTTGAAATTGCTGTGGGGCGACACGCACCAGTGGATATTGCCGCGGATGGTATCATAGTTTCTACCCCCACGGGTTCCACTGCTTATTCATTAAGTGCCGGGGGTCCGGTCATCACTCCTGGTGTACCTGTCTTGCAGTTAGTACCCATTTGCCCTCACTCTCTGGCTTCTAGGGCGTTGGTATTTCCAGATACAGAAACAGTCAACATCTACCCAGTCAATATTCCCCGACTGGTGATGGTAGTTGATGGTAATGGGGGATGTTATATCTTCCCAGAAGATCGGGTATGTTTAGTGCGATCGCGCTATAGTGTCCGATTCATTCGTCTGCAACCGCCGGAATTTTTCCGCATCTTGCGAGAAAAGCTCGGTTGGGGTCTACCACATATCGCCAAACCGACATCGGTAGAGCTCCCTTAGTAACCATAAATTACTAGGAATCATCTGCTACCGGCAATCAGGGATAAAAATTGCATCTATCTTGATTACCGGCGCATACCTGCTATATAAAACCTAGACAAAGCTAGACTTTACTTTCTACTTCAACGGGAGCATGGGAGCGGTTATCCCTTAGTAGACTTGCACGCCTTAGCCAGACGCGATATTTCTCTTAAGATTTACAAGAAAGACTACCGCT
>NZ_JANQDF010000065.1:0-17448 GCF_029891675.1 Anabaenopsis tanganyikae CS-531 | reverse complement strand
GGAAGATTTTATCCGGACAATGGTCTTTTAATGGGCTATTTTTCTTACTAAGAATACAGACTTTGTACTGTTTTTCTCCCTTGTCACCTAGTCCACCTTGTCCACCTTGTCTTGTCCTTGTCAGGGGAGGGGACTGGATTTTATTGTTTTTTGTGTGTTACCCAATCCTTCCCAATCCTTCCCAATCCTTCGGTGTGTTACCTGTTACCTGTTCCCTAATATAAAAATTACCTGTTTAACACTTGACAAACATCCTCTAAGAGATAATGTTGGTGATGAGCATGAGATTTACAAAGCTTAATTACTGCCAATGCTGATTAAGGAGTCAAATTAATTACAGGATTACCAATTTAGCAGAGCATTTAGAGCAGATTAGCCATGATGCAATTAATTGTTATTTGAAGAGAGAAAAGCTAACACCTCTGTGACTATGGGAAAATGTGAAAGACATAATTGAGCGAGATACCAATGGTTACATAATTTTAATACAGCAACTCAAACGCCCAAGTATTCCTATGTGCTTGGTGTAATTTAAATTGTCGCGTGGCGCGGCTAACCCCGCTCCCTATTTGTGCCAGTTGCGTAAGTCCTGAACAAATTTCAAATTTTTAATTTAAAAATTTTTATTTTTTTTGCAGTGGGGAGTAATTAGATGTATCTAATTACTCCCCACTGCAAAATTCATTTATGCAATATCGGGAGGGATTTGTTCACTCATTTCGTCTTGCTTCATCTGGTTTTGCAGGACATTTTGTAATTCTGAACGTTGGATTTCAACTGTATGATTGGTCTGACCAGGCGTTTCTAAAAATACTATACTATCTACGGGTTCTAGTGCTAGCAGTTGGAACAAAATATGGGTAACAGGAACAATTTTGGCCAGCATTTGAGGGTCAAGCCCAGCAGGTGAAATTAGGGAAACATCCTGTATGGTAGGGAAAGCGTAGATAACGCGCTTTTCCAGTCCTGGATGTGCACGATTGCTCAATGTAGTTAACACCCAGCGCTCTTCAGCATTTTGGAGAATATAGTACTGGGAATGGCGTAATTTCTTAGCGATCACAATCAATGCAGGAGCAATTGCTGAAACGAGATGTGGTGTTATGCCATCGCGGGGTGCATTATTAATCAGCAATTGAACTTGTGTTTTTAAATCCATAATGACTTGTAAACGGCTCGGTGGGTAATGGCAAAAGCATCTATCAAATTGTGAACTATCCCATCACAGTTGGGAACTCCGATAGCTACGGCTGGCTTAAGCCATACATAAGCACATCCTAATTACGGGAAAAATTTAAACAGCCAACACCCACAGTCATCAGATGTTTTACTTAAGTATTTTAGGGTCTTTCGAAAACCGAGACTATGAATTCAGTCGCAACTGCAACAATTCCAAGCAAAAAAGTTACCACCCCAACCGTTCAGGGAGACAATTCTATCGGCGTGGAAGGGACATTCCAAGTCCTATATCAGGAGCTTCAGGGATCAACTAAAGCTTCCCAGCAGAATTGCCATGATGTAGCCACAAGAATTACCACCGAAGTATACCGGATTTGCCAAGAGAGTAAACGTATCCAGGCTTCCGGCGACGTGCAAAGCTCGGCCATTTCCCTAGCCAGACATCGCCTGCAACAGTGTCTGAGATACTATCTCTTGGGTTCTAGTCGGGGTAGGGTAGAGTTACACAGTACTCTGAGTGCAATTATTTATCGCTACATCAATCCTCCTCAAAGACAGTTGAGCTATCAAGGACGACTGACCATTATTGAAGATTTTCTGCAGGGTTTTTATCTGGAAGCGTTAAATGCTTTCCGCAGGGAAAACCAGATGGTCTCCACTTATCGTCCCCAAACTCTCCTGGAATTGGCAGAATACATGGCGTTTATTGAACGCTATGGTAAGCGGCGAATTCCCTTACCAGGACGACAGCAGCAGCTGATCATCCTGCGAGCTCAAACGTTTTCCCAACAGCAACCCCAGGAAACCAATGTAGATATCGAACAAGCTGCAGAAGGTAGTTCCAATGACAACGATGGTTCTTGGGAAGAACCAGCAGTACAGCAATTACGTTCAGCAATGGCTATGCAAGCAGAACCAGAACCTGAAGAAGATACTCTGCGTTCGGTTGTGATTACAGAATTAATGGATTATCTCGAACAACGACAACAATCTGATTGTGCTGATTACTTCTGTCTTCGTCTTCAGGATTTATCAACTCAGGAAATTGAGTCTATTTTGGGTTTAACTCCCCGTCAACGCGACTACTTACAGCAACGCTTTAAATATCATCTGATTCGGTTTGCCTTATTACACCGTTGGGAATTAGTTCATGAGTGGTTAGAAGCCTCACTCCACACTAATTTGGGTTTAACTCCCCAGCAATGGCACAACTATACAGAATTATTGGATGACAAACACAGAGCGTTACTGAAATTGAAACAACTTGGACAGCCAGATGAGAAAATTGCTAAAACTCTAGGTTTGTCAACAGCCCAACTACAAAAACGGTGGTTTAAAATTTTGGAACAAGCATGGGAAATTCGTAACTCCCTAGTATCCGGATCAAGTGCATCTACTCATGAATAGTGACTCAGAATCCTTACAATCCGATTTACTCCATTGGTGGTTGGCTAATAAAACTAACACTAACGGGCTTAAACTGTTAAAGTGTAAGGAAATTGACGGGGTAGACGACCTTCTCAATGAGGTGGCTGCTTTCACAAGCTGTGACCTAGAATTGGGAAGAATGCCCCAAACCTTTCAATTGGGAGAAATTCCTACTGTGCAAGAACGTTTCCAATCTGTCCTCAAGCGTCGGCTACAAATCCAAGCTCAAGAGCAGCCTCCTTTATTCCCCTGGGAGTCTCAATTAGTTGATTACCCAGATTTTGTGGAAGAGCGATCGCTCGCATTAAGTTCTAACTGGGGATGGATACCACAGCAGTCAAAGCTGAATCTGCCTATACCCCTACCAGATAAAGTTTTCCAACAATTATTGGCAAGATGTCAGGGGTTGATTACATCTTCGCTACCTCTAGGGGCAAAACTAGTTCAGGTAGTTGAGAGCTTTTTCCCCCATGAGTCACAGACGATTAATGATTTAGCTGGATTAGTGCTCAGAAGCACCTATCGGTCTGTGAACACTCTGGATACAATTCCCCAGATCCAGAATAATTACTCAGATTTACAACCTCGTCAGCAGATGGCATTGTCATTACTTGCAGCTAAACAACTGCTAGATAACTTGACTTTACCAGTGTCTTTAGCCAATCCAGTGGTAGAAAGACAATGGTTAACCAGCGCCGGAACCCTGAGTTTGAGGGTAGAATACTATTCTCAGGATCATCTGGTGAAATTGAAAGTTAATTGTGATTTACCCGCTCCTGGAATTTTGAAACTACAAGGAAATGGTAAGCAGGCAATAGCCAATGCTGCTACTCCCGGAGAGTTGAGCATAGAATTATACAATGAAGAACTAGTTGCAAGCTATACCCTAGAAGTTGATTTTCCAGAACTAGACCAGCAGCCCTTAATGTTTGTGATTGGTTCGATCATTTAGTTGAAATCACCAATGCTAGTGTTGTCACCTAATTAGTAATTCATCTATCAAATATTACTTCTGTGTTGAAACTTCTCCTTCAGTCACAATTAGTCACAATCGATCATTAGGGTTTCTACTTTATTAACCAGTGGTAATTAATTGCTTTACGCAAACTGCATTGAAAACTACACAGGTTTAACCTCCGCAAACCGATGTAGCTTACCTTGGGGGAGTTCCTTTGTTTTTAACACAAACTGGCATAAAACATCATGGAGAATCAAGGTAGTCATACCAATTTGTAATTACAAAAGCCAGTTTCAATCGGGTTTTCCACATGATTGTGTCTGTGGCATTTTCCTGAGCTTGGTGTGAGTTGCTGTGCGAAAGATTGTTTTTATAGCATCATTTGTAGTATTCCTTTAGTGATATTCTCAATGTTTAACTTATCCACTAGCAACCCGGTTTAGCTTCTACCTATAGGCGGTTACTGGCGGCAAAATGTCCACAGACCAACGTCAACATCAGCAAAAAATATAATTTCCTTGAGATGACGAATGGCTGTAGAACCTTGTTGTGTAAGTAATCTGTTCAAACCTCAAATAGGCATCTTAGATATTGAAGCTGAGTCAAATCAGCACTTCGTGCTAGATATGCCAGGAATAAGGGACTTTTGCAATTACCGTTAAATACGCTCATTCTGCAATTAAACCCTGTTTTTTGAGCTTAGTTAAGGCATTTTCTGCAGACCGTTTTTTAGCCTCCTTTTTACCACGAGCTTTTCCTTCTCCGTAAAGCTGTTCACCAACAAAAACCTGGGCAAAATATTCCGGAGCATGATCTTGTCCTCCGATGCGTTCCGTGATATAATGGGGTAGCATAGACTCAAAGTTAGCCTGTACCCATTCCTGGAAGCGGTTCCTAGAATCGACATTAGAACGGACTTGAATAATTTCTTCAGGCACAGATTTAAATAAATCTAAAATAATCGGGCGGATTTTCTCAATATTGCCATCGCAATCTAAATAATAAGCTCCAACAACTGATTCAAAAGTGCTACTTAATAAATTGGGGCTTTTAAGTCCTCCATCCTGAATCGCTCCTTTTCCCAGGCGCATTAAGGATTCTAAACCAACTTCAATGGCAAATTTAGCGAGTTGCTTCTCGTCCACTAGTGCCGATCTTCGGCGAGTCATTTCATCTTCTGCCATCTCTCGATAGCGAGTATCGAGATAGAGATACTCTCCACTGAGAAAGGTCAGCAAAGCATCGCCTAAAAACTCTAAGCGCTCATTATCCTTTTCACCAGGATTTTCGTTGACATAGGAACGGTGAGTTAACGCCTGACGTAAAAGTTTTCCGTTGTTAAATTTTAATAATTCATGCATTTGTGTTTCGTCTCTGAACTCTTGTGAACGACTTAGTGAGATTGTTTGTTGAGATTTTGCATATCTCCTGGGGAATATTTTTAGTATATTTAGGTATTTATTAGCCAAAAAAATGATTTGTCATTTAAAAACTCAGGCTGGCTAGACATAAAGCGTTGTAACTCGTGTTTTTTGACGATAATATGGGGATAATTACCTTACCAGCTTGTAACACCACATTTGGTGTGAATTTTTTTATGGAAATACAATTAATTAACATTGGTTTCGGTAACATCGTGTCTGCCAACCGAGTAGTTGCCATTGTTAGTCCGGAGTCTGCCCCGATTAAACGGATCATTACCGATGCACGGGATAGAGGTCAACTAGTAGATGCAACTTATGGTCGTCGAACCAGGGCTGTAATTATTACTGATTCCAGCCACGTGATTCTTTCGGCAATTCAACCGGAAACCGTAGCGAATCGATTTGTGATTTCTCGAGATCATCATACTGTAGATAACTGATTTCATATAGGTCAATAACCCTACAGCTATCTGCACCCTATCCGCAGTACCATATTAATTAGAAAAGTTTTCTGTCACTCATGTGCTACAAATTTGTTGATCACAAGTTCCTCATCTCACAAAAACACAGCTAATGACCCATAAATAGTGTCTTTGTTTAGTGATCCCACAGGAGTTCCGTTAAACCCGCAAGTTAAGAGTGAGCCGAATTGCCGCAGGAGTTGAATTTACTTGAAGTCTGCTCTCGTGAGTCAGGTTGGGAAAAATAGTTACTAATTCTTACTGAGGGTAGCTCTAGGAATAGCAGTGTAGTTAACTAGACATAAAATAATAATAGCAACGTACATTCCACACAAATGCGCGGTGAGACCGTTAATAATTAATTCAGAGTTTGAACGGATGAAGCAAGTTTTACCTATCCAGACTGGTTCTAAAACCAAAGAAAGCCCTTTTCTAGGCAGGCTAATTGTTTTAACTGGCCCAAGTGGGGTTGGTAAAGGCACTTTACTGCACGCGCTCTTAAAACGTCATCCGGAACTTTACTATTCTGTATCCGTGACGACTCGTTCTCCCCGTCTAGGAGAAATTAACGGTGAGAATTATTACTTTATTAGCCGCACTAAGTTTGAACAATTAGTTTCCCAAGGTGAATTCTTGGAGTGGGCAGAATTTGCCGGTAATTATTACGGTACTCCTCGCGAAGCTGTGCTGAACCAAGTTCACTCTGGTAAATTGGTGGTACTGGAAATTGAACTTAAAGGCGCAAGACAAATCCGTGCTTCCTTCCCCAGCGCCCTGAGCATTTTTGTTTTACCGCCTTCTTTGAAGGAGTTGGAGAATCGGATACGTGGTCGAGGCCAAGATTCTGAGGAGGCGATCGCGCTTCGTCTGCGCCGGGCTGAAGAAGAAATTCAAGCCGCAGGGGAGTTTGACGTTCAAATTGTGAATGACGATTTAGAAAATGCTCTTAAGGACATAGAAGTCAAGTTATTTGATTGAAGCGCTCGTCCTAAGCTGAAAAAATCTACAGTTAGCAATGGCAATTTAAATATACCTAGGAAAGTAATCCCAAACTTTCTGGATGGGATAGAGGGACTACCAGTGCCTATAGTTTTAAAACTTTGGACTAAGGCTACCAACGCAAAACACTAGATTTATTTAGTATTTTATGAACGGTTATTGCCCTCCTGGATGATTTTTGCTAAAAATGGGACATCAGGCATGGGTAATAGCAAAACATAATTAATCATTAGCGATTACCAATGCCCAATGCCTGATTATGAAAAAATCTTAACCCAATAGACCTTGAATAAGTGCCAAATTGCTAGTTAAGAAATAAGCGACTACTGCACCGCCAATTCCACCGATTAAGAAAGAACTAGCAAAATTATTCCAGCTTTCTTTGGAGTTGAAAGCATCTACGGGTGGGTTGGGGACAGTGACACTGGCCATTGCCTTAGCAGGATTGGTATTGGCATATAGAGATAGGCAGGCTGTGAGAATCACAACCAAGCCAATAGCTCCCAGTAATCCAGCTAAGTTAGCATTAGATGCATCACGTAGAGGACCCAATTTAGCGAAAGGTCCAAATAGCAAGTAACCATGAGCCATGCCCACTTCTAGACCACGTCTTGAAGGATTGAGACCTTGACGATAGGCGGGTAAATTATTAATGAACCACTTCACCAAGGGAGAAGAATTAATCGGTGTTTCGAGGTTTCCTTGCTGAGGATCACGTCCTGCGGGAGACACTACCTCGCTATTTCTGGGATCGCTGGGGCGATTTTTCGATGAATTTACTGCTTGCGCCATATTGTGTATTCGCCTTTAAATTAGAATGATGGCATTGTTATATTATTAATAATAATTGTGGGTAAATATGTTTTTTGGGTCTTTAGTTTAAAAAAATTAATTTATCTGCTGTTCTTCAGATCAGATAATCGCCAGATGATCTGAGCCAATATTCCTGTTAATTCGGGTGATGCCTGAGCCTAATATTGTGTGGAGCAATTGCACCACACAATATTACGACTAAAACTCTACTTTTTACTTATGGGAGTGGGTGGAAAAGTAGGTCAGGAAAAAAGCGGTTAAATTCAATCAAAATTCCGGCAGTAATGGTTAGCCAGATGGTAGCTGCTACTGGAGCGGTAGAAAGAAAAGTGATGAAGTAGGAGGATTGCTCGCCTTTGTCTGCCATGAATTTAGTCTCCAAAAGAGATGAATTGAGTGAGGGATAATTAACGGGGAGAAACAGTAATTTCTGAATCTTTAGCGGTTAACTCACCCGATAGGAATTCTTTAATCGCGGCTGCGGGCCAAGCAAAGCCTGAGCCGATAATGGGTAGTGCTAAACCCAGATCAATTTGGATTTCTTTAGCTTCGGTGTCTGATAACTTTTTGATGGCTTGGAGGTAAGCACGGCCTACCCAGCCGATCCAACCGGCAATATACAAAAAGAGAATGCTGGGGATGAGGAAGTCACCAGCCCGATCGAGGCGACCGTCAACAATCAAGTGAGGGTAACCTTCAGGTCCACAGAGTGCCTGAGAATAACGCTCAAAGCGCTTTCTGCCTGATTCGGGATCTGCGGTGGTGTTCCGGGCATTTTTTGCTAGCTCTTGAAATGCGGGAGAGTCTTTACAAGGTACCAGGTTAGCCCCCAGCGCTTGGGCGGGAGGGGCAAAATTGGACCAAAGACAAATCGCTAAAATCAAAGCAAACAATCGTCTCATGAGTTGTTTCCTTTTATTACAAAACAAAAAGTTCTTGTACAAAACGAAGCGGCTTGTACAGTTGTTTATTTGCATAACTAGCAAGTCATCATACTCTTGGGCGGGAACAGAGTAAAGTTTAAGTAAATAAAAGTTAAAGCTTCTCCAACAAATCGTTACTTAACATAACCTGACAATGGCAACTGTTTTAGCAATAGAAACCAGCTGCGATGAAACTGCCGTGGCAATTGTAAACAATCGTCAAGTTTATAGCAGTGTGGTAGCTTCCCAAATTCTAGTTCACAGTGAATATGGTGGGGTAGTACCAGAGGTGGCATCCCGTCAACATCTAGAAACAATCAATCAGGCGATCGCACAGGCTTTAGAGCAAGCCCAACTAGACTGGGATCAAATAGATGGCATTGCCGCCACCTGTGCTCCTGGACTTGTAGGAGCACTCTTGGTAGGGTTGACTGCTGCTAAAACTTTAGCAATGTTACATAACAAGCCATTCTTGGGAGTGCATCACCTCGAAGGCCACATTTACGCAACTTATTTGAGTGAGCCTAGTTTAGATCCCCCATTTCTTAGCTTACTAGTTTCTGGTGGACATACAAGCTTGATTTACGTTAAGGATTGTGGTGTTTACGAAACCCTGGGTGAAACTCGCGATGATGCCGCAGGTGAAGCTTTTGATAAAGTAGCACGGTTATTACAACTGGGTTATCCTGGTGGACCTCTCATTGATAAATTAGCACAAACGGGAAATCCCCGCGCCTTTACTTTGCCAGAAGGTAAAGTTTCTTTACCAGGTGGGGGATATCATCGCTATGACAGCAGTTTTAGTGGGTTAAAGACGGCGGTACTGCGATTGGTTCAGCAATTAGAGAAAGATGAAAAACAATTACCAGTCAGTGATTTAGCGGCTAGCTTTCAGGAGACTGTGGCGCGATCGCTGACCAAAAGAGCGATCGCCTGCGCCCTCGACTATAATCTCAATACCATTGCCGTTGGTGGAGGGGTAGCAGCTAACAGCAGCCTGAGAAAAACCTTACAGGTAGCTGCCGGCGAGCATAACCTGCGTGTCCTGTTCCCACCCATGAAATACTGCACCGATAACGCTGCTATGATTGCCAGCGCTGGGTCTCATCACCTATCCCTTGGTCATACATCACCCTTGACTTTAGGTGTTCAGTCCAGGTTACCACTCACCCAGGTCATGAAGTTGTATAGTTGATAATTCAGCTATACAACTTCATCAAATCATCTGCGACAAAGACCTGTGCTTAGGGGGAGCAAATCCTCTCAATAACTTGTCTGGTTGATAGATAGGGTAGCGCAGCAATGGAAAAAATCCCACGGGCTTGCTAGCCGTGGGATTGTCCCATGGAAAATTGTTTGACTATTGACCAAATATGATCAGCAACTGCATCCGGCTGTTCTAACATTGCCAAGTGACCACAATCGGGAATTTCAATCACATTGTCACCAGTATATTTAAAAAGCCGATGAAAACTAGCTAAATGGCGAACGTACTTGGGTTCCATTACTTTGTCATCAGTACCAGCCAAGAAATAAACTGGCTGCTGCAACTGAGACACTAGTTGAGGTAAACGGTTAATTTCTTCCTCGGTTGTAAAGTCTAGTAATGCTCCTAGCGCGGCTTCTGGGTCAGCCATGACAAAATCTACCACACGCTGACGCGCCCAATAACGGTCTAAAGGACGAGCGACACTTGCTCTAGTAAATAACAAATCAATTAAAGGGATATGAGAAAGCCAGCGCGGACGGACTTGCAAGAATCTTTGACCTGCTGAACGAAACTGCTCAAAGGACTCTTTGAGATAAATACCACCACCGGCGTTGATACATATAACTCCTTTAACACATTCAGGCATTTGAGCAGCAGCCCACAGGGCGATTGTGCCTCCCAAGGAATGCCCAATTAGCCAAGCACTAGTAATATTCATCTGTTCTAGAAGAGCAGCTAAATCCTGAGCATAAACAGCTGGCGTATAAATAGAATCAAGGGACAAACTCGACTCATCAATTGAGTTAGAAGTCAAGTTTACAGAAGTTGGTGTTTGAGTCAAATCTGGTTCTGGCTGGGATTTAGATTCACCAAAACCTCGCAAATCATAAGAAAGGCACTGCAAGCCAACTGAGAGGCGAGAAATGACAGGTTGCCAATACCCACGGCTATTGAGCCAACCGTGGATAAAGACTAAAGCATGGGGACAGGAAGTAGGAGCCGTGAGCTCGTATGCGTGTGGAACGCCCAAGATTTCAATGGTTGCCATACCTAATATCGTACCGCCAGCAACGGGTGCGATTGACGTACTTGCCCGTATTAACAACGGGGTATTATGGGGTTAAACAGCAATAACAGGTACAGCCTGTCTGAGCTGGTCTCAACCACCGGATAACACCTAACGCGGTATATGTTTCTTTGGGATTAGTACATTTTGGTAACAAACTTGTCTATTATAGCATTGAATAGCCCAAGAAATGCCGCCGGTTGGGGATATTACGCGCATCAATCAGCGCGGTGTTCCACCAGTAGTAACCATGTACCAATCTCCCATCCCTAAGCCATCTTAGAGAATTCAACTGAGATTCCCCAGTTTTTAGGAAATTACTCCTGGACTGCAAAACAAAATGCTAAACTGGTAAATGATTGGTGTGAAACACGCTATAAAAAGCCGTTGCCATCAAAAAATCCCGGAAACATCTAAAGAAATTTAAGTGAGAGGGATATTGAGGGTTTCAGCTTTCTAGAACGTGAATCAACACTCCTGTGAAAGTGGAAGCCAATTAAGTTATACTACCCGAACCACGTTGGCATGGGTTTTTGGAAAACTTGGTTTAATAGTCCTGAGTCTATAGCGACAAGTAAAACTAACTCTTTCGAGGAACGTACACGGTCTGTGGCGAGCGAATCTAGCCCCAATGGCGAGAGCGTTGCTTATCAGAAGGAGACTCGTATTGTTTTTAGTACGGAGCGAAATATTGACCTCTATGAACTGGAGGAACTTTGCGATGCAGTTGGTTGGTCGCGTCGTCCTTTAAGAAAAGTCAAAAAAGCCATTGAGCATAGTTTTCTCGTAGCGTCTATGTGGCAAGTGCGAGGAAACCAGAAACGGCTCATTGGTTTCGCTCGTGCTACCTCTGACCATGCTTTTAATGCGACTATTTGGGATGTGGTAGTTCACCCCGACTTTCAAGGGAAAGGACTGGGTAAAGCCCTGATGAAATACGTACTCAAAAAACTCAGAAGTGAAGAAATTAGCAATGTTACTCTATTTGCCGATCCTCATGTTCTAGATTTTTATCGCGGTATGGGTTTTATGTCAGACCCAGAAGGCATTAAAGGTATGTTCTGGTATCCGCAGTAATTGTCAGCCAAGGTTAGGCAGTTTCTACCAAAAAACGCGCACATTGCCCCTAGTTTCTAACTATGGGGGTGTAGTGCGCTAGGAACTTCAGTCGCAGTCCTAAAAATAAATTTGACAAATATTAGCTTTAATGTATAATAGATTGTGGTAGCTATATGCATAACTTGCAGCCGTGGGGCACACGGTCAAGATGCTTGCTGTAAGCGGAGCGGGGCGTTAGCGCGGGTAAATTCATTGGAGTCCCCGTGAAGCAAGAATCCCCTGGCTTCTAGCCGTGGGGAGTGTCAAAGGGGATGGAGTTTTACGGGTGCTAAAATCAAGATAAAATTGGTTAGCCAAAATCAGTTAAACGTGCTATTATGATATAATATTAATGTCGAGGTGATAAACTATCATTTGGGACGCAGTTCCAAAGATTTAACCTGTTTAACTATAATTAAACCAGCGTGTATGTTGGTTTTAAAGATTATAGAGGGCATTAAGACTAATCGATCCGGGATGTAGCGCAGCTTGGTAGCGCGCCTGCTTTGGGAGCAGGATGTCGCAGGTTCAAATCCTGTCATCCCGATTTTAATTTATAATTGGCAGGTATGAATTTAATAGACAAGGATCGAGATTATCTAAGTCTTGCGTGAGAAGTTGAGATAAAAGCGCGTTAGGCTGGAACGATTAATCATCTCATGTCGTCAACTAGATTTAAGCAAGCCAATTACATGGCATTGAGCATTTCAACTGTGGGGGGAGGTCTCCCCGTCTTCAGAGCAAACTAAACAAGATTAACAACCATTGTGCATTAAATACCCAGGCAACCTGGAGAAAAACACCATGCGATCGCGCATTAGCAGAGAACTTATTTTGGGTGAGGAAATGGCGGTTTTTGAGAATTAATTGTTAGCATTGAACCGCAAAAACAAATTTTTCAGATTTTCCGCAGGATGAGAATATAACTAAAACTAGTTATTCTAGTCCTCATACCAGCATTTCTCTGTCTTATTTAACTATTGATGTGAGGAGATATTATGAAAGCATTAGTTCGCTGGGGCGCAACATTAGGACTACTTGGAAGTACTTTACTGGGATCGGTTTTTGTGGGTAATTTGCCCGTACTGGCTTTGTCAGAACAGCAAATAAAAGAAAAATTAGATGCTGTACCCGTATATCTAATTACTAATGATCAGGGTGCTCCACTGAGTCGCCCGTTATCGGACAGTGAAACAACTGGTGCGTCGGTGACTGGTGTTTATATGAGTCGGCAGGAAGCTCAAACTTTTATTAAGGAACTACAGGGCGTACCGGGTAAAGATCCGAAAATGGAAAAAATGGTGAACAGCCTACAAGTAACAGCAGTGCCTCTAGGTGTGATTTATCAAGAATTGCAACAAAGTAAAAATCAGTCAGAACGCCTTATATTTGCCTTTAAACCGGTAGAGGGGGAAATTAAGGGAGCAATGGAATTACTGCGTCAAAGTGGTCAAAAAGTAACCCAGTTTCCTAGCGTGCCGATTTTTGCGGTGAGATTTTCACCAAATCAGGGTTATGTGCCCATTCAGTTCAAATCTGATAATAATGAAGAATTGATTCCTTTGTTTTTAAGCAAGCAAGATGCCCAAGGCTTATTAAATCAAGTGAAGCCGAAGTTTCCCCAAGCGGATATTCAGGTCATAGATATAGACGGGGTAATTAAAACTTTACAGGATAAAGATGATCCTTGGCTTAACCAAGTTGTTCTCGTACCATCTCAAGAATCTCGAGAATATATCAACACTTTGCCTAGACAGGGTAGTAATAATTCAGGGACAGCTAGACCTCAGCAACGTTAAGGAATGACAGACAAATGTGATGGGGTAGTTTCCGGTTTACGGCTTTGGGAGTGGCGTAACAGAGCGATCGCCCAAGCCGTCGCTCATGACATTTCCCCCGCCGAAGTAGATTGGTTACTTCTGGAAGTAGGGGATTTAGACCGCTTGGGGCTGCGTTTAGAATCTTTTAAACAGAGGGCTGACATTCCCATGTCCTTACCTTTAGAAAACTTAGAGCAGTTATGGGAAAGGCGATTAAATGAACACCTGCCAGTACAGTATATTGCCGGAGTAACCCCTTGGCGAAATTTTAAAATCGCCGTGTCAAATGCAGTTTTAATTCCCAGACCGGAAACTGAATATTTAATTGATCTAGCTGTGGCGGCTGGGAATAACGGTAGCGCCGCCCCATTGCTCAGTTCCGGACATTGGGCAGACTTAGGTACTGGTAGCGGTGCGATCGCCTTAGGTTTAGCAGATGCTTTACCAAAAGCAACAATTCATGCAGTGGATTACAGCCCGGAAGCATTAAAAATTGCCCAGTCAAATGCTTGTAATTTAGGTTTTGACCACCGGATTAAATTTTATCAGGGTTGTTGGTGGGAGCCGCTAACAGCCCTCAAAGGACAGTTTAGCGGTATGGTATCCAACCCACCTTATATTCCCACTACTACTGTGGCTACCTTGCAACCAGAAGTAGTCAACCATGAACCACATCTAGCTTTAGATGGTGGTACTGATGGCTTAGATTGTATTCGCCAGTTAATAGAAATTTCTCCGGACTATTTGCGCCCTGGTGGGGTATGGCTAATTGAGATGATGGCGGGACAGGCGGATACTGTACACAGACTTTTACAGCAACAAGGTAGCTACTCTAATATTCAAATTTACCAGGACTTAGCAGGTATTGAAAGATTTGCGGTAGCTTCTATAAGTGGCTAGTCGTGAAATAATTGTTAATTCAACTGTGTTCAATCTGACAAATGACTCAAGTTTCTTTAGTTGACTTAATAACCGGCGCACGTGCTGGCTTATTGGTCAGTTTTCCCACAGATACAGTACCCGCACTGGCGACTTTACCAGAGCAAGCACCATTGATTTTTGAGGCGAAACGGCGCAGTCAAGATAAACCTTTGATTTTGATGGGAGCTAGTGCGGAGGATTTATGGCCTTATGTCCAAGGTAATGAAAATGAGTGGAAAATTTGGCAACAGGTGGCAAGTAGATATTGGCCGGGAGGATTAACATTAGTATTACCAGCTAGCGATCGCGTCCCAAAACAGATGAATCCTCATGACCCTAATACAATTGGTATTCGAGTCCCTGATAGTGCGATCGCTCAAACCATTTTGGCGCAAACAGGCCCCCTTGCCACCACCAGCGCTAATTTTTCAGGTCAACCACCCTTAAAAGACTTAGCAGAAATTGCTGATCAGTTCCCTGAAGTTCTGACTCTGGAATCAACTCAAGGTCGTGCTGAAGTTTCTGGAATTGGTGTACCTTCCACTGTGTGTAAGTGGACTGGTAATAATTGGCAAATCTTACGCCAAGGTACGGTTAAATTAAGTTTTGAGAATAATTGTTAAATAATGGTCAATTGGATATATTTAGGTGTAGGAATATTACTGGGGTTGGGTATTCGGGAAGTATTTAGTCGGTTATCGCCGGTCATCTCTCCACAGCAGGCGCAAATTACAGCAGCACAGATCAAGCAAACAGAATTAGCTTACCAAATGGCGCGGGAAATGAGCCTGTTTAAAGGGGGATTTTTAGCCCGGACTACCCATGAATTGCGATCGCCCCTAAATGGTTTAATTGGCTTACATCAGTTAATTTTGTCCGATTTGTGTGAAAATCCAGAAGAGGAGCGAGAATTTATTGCTCAAGCCCACGAAAGAGCGCTGAAACTACTACACCTAATTGATGAAATTCTTAACATAGCCAGAACAGAACATGGGACTAATAAATTAGATATTCAACCCCACTGCTTGGCTAGGATTTTACAGGAAGTTAATAATTTAACTTATATGGTGGCAGCAAATCGCAATTTATCCTTGCGTGTTGTGCTTCCAGACGCAGAAATTTATGTTTTGGCAGATTACCGCTGGCTCCGCCAAATATTGGTCAATTTAGTAGACACTGCGATTAATCAAATGGAATTTGGTAGTATCCGTCTTTCTAGTAGTTTCTCGCCTACTAATAATAGGCTGGAGATTTTCCTGGATATTCCAAGCCATGCTGTCACTACAAGTGAGTCGATAGAACTAATGAAATTAGGGTTTGAGAGTCCTGAGATTGATCCAGATCATAGGACTCTTTCCCCAGGAATGAAGATGTTATTAAACCAGAGTCTCTTGGAGATGATGGGAGGAAAATTAGAAGTTGTTCCTTGTCCAAGCACTGAAGAAACAAATGAAGAATTAACTAGGTTACAAATTTCTATCCCCCCAGTGATTCCTGAAGCTGAACTTCAGTGATCGGGAGAGTTTCAATATTTGGTTGGTGATATAGTACCATTGTGGTGCTGACATTGGACTGAAAACCAATTTTTTCGTAAAACTCCTGTTGATGAGTAGTCATTAAGTATACTCGCTCAACCCTTCTGACCCGGGGATGACTTAAAACGGTTTCTACCAATTTACGCCCCAGACCAGTACCGCGATAATCTGGGTGAATCACCACATCCCAGATAGTAGCACGATAGATACCGTCAGAAGTCGCCCTGGCAAAGCCAATCAGCTGCTCTCCATCGCAAATACTGATCACCGGGTCGCTATTAGCGATCGCTATACTTAAATCCTCAATAGTACGTCCTTTTGCCCAAAAAGCGGCAAGATTAAATAATTCTTGAAGTTGGTAAAGGTTGATTTCTGACTGGCGATATTCCCTAAATTGAATTTGAGGATAGTTCATGTTTTGCACCCCAAGGCAGTATCATTATTTGGATGAACTCATATTGTCCTAGAAAGTTTCCGATACGTATATCTATATGCAACTATCTTCAAGTTTAATTATCATTATTTAATGACAAATCCACTTCCACAGAGGATGAGTAGGTCCTTGCTGTCTGATTTTCAAAACTTGTTTTTCTAGGCGTTGTTTTTCGCGTTCTGGTAATCCCAGGAGAATACTTCGGCTTTGCCAAAGTATAGTAGAAACGGTAGTACCGATACAAACGGCTAAACCGAGGCTAGATAGTGGATGTTGACATACTCACCGACCTTGAAGGTCGGTGATTCTTGACAGTTCACAGTAACTCGCTGCCGAAACAGTCTTACAGTCACTCCCTGTCCGTTTTAGGTCGTGCCGATGCCCCATGCCGACCATTTCTATGTTCTTAGCAGCATTCTCATCTCTGTCTGCAAGAGTGTTGCAATTCAAGCACAACACTGAGCGAACAGACAAATCAATCTTGCCCCAACGATACCCACAACAAGCGCAAATCTGGCTAGTAGGTTCCCATCTGTCAATTATTCTGAAATCCCGTTTAAGTTTCTCAGATTTAGCCTCACAAAAAATTCTGAATTGCCGCCACCCTTGCAAATTAATCGCCCTAGATAGTCTACGGTTTTTGAGCATTCCTGAGACATTCAAATCCTCCAAAACAATTACTTGGTTATCGTTAACTATTTTGGTTGATAGCTTATGTAAAAAATCTTTTCTGGTATCAGAAATATGGTTGTGTAATTTAGCTATCCTTATGCGAGTATTGTTTCTCCTTTTTGAATCTTTTTGTTGACGCGCTAATTTTCGCTGCAATTTACGAATCTTGCGGTCATGTTTTGAGTATATAGGGCTTAAAACCTTCTCTCCATTGCTCATTGTAGCAAAAGTCTTTAGTCCTAAATCAATACCTATGCTTTGGTTTTTGGCAACAGTAATATTGGGTTTAACTTCTACAACGAAGCTAAGAAAATAGCGGTTAGCGCCATCCTTAATCACTGTAACTGAGCTAGGTTCAGATGGCAGTTCTCTTGACCAAATTGGTTTGATATTCCCAATTTTTGCTATGTAAACTACTCCATCTTTTATAGAAAAACCAGCTTTAGTAAACTCTGCTGATTGTGAGTTGGTTTTCTTTTTAAATCTAGGAACCCCAACCTTTTTACCT
>NZ_JANQDF010000064.1:0-4459 GCF_029891675.1 Anabaenopsis tanganyikae CS-531 | reverse complement strand
TGGACTTTCGCTATCAGACGGGTAATTTATTACCCGGCTGCTTAGTGCGATCGCTGTTTTGTTGACGGTTGACTGGGATAGATGACTAGGCTATCCCCTAATTACTGTAATATTTCTCCCTTGGGGACTTAGGGTTATTTCGGTGGAGGTGCGATCGCTGATGGGGGGTAAGTTGGGGCGACGGTCAAATATTACTAACCATCCTGTATCTAGATTGAGTCCTGATAAGTATTTATCTAATTGTATCAATCCTTGGGTTAAGGGGTCGGGTTTACCCTGTTTCCATACTTTTAATTCCATCCCTAAGACTACATCGCCATAACGCAGACATATATCCATCCTCCTGGAGCCGATGGCGTATTCGCGCTCTAAGCTACCACCACCATTGACGACACGGTGTAAAAATGCCATTAATACTAAGTGGGGGGCTATTTCTGGGTAGGGGGTGCTTTTAAATAATGGTTCTCCGTGTTGTCGCCAAAAGTCTAAGAATGAGTCTAACAATGCTACTGCATCGAGTTTACCAGTAGGTGTTAACCAGGTGGGTTAAACAGATGTTAAGGAAGCAATTGTGACATTGGCTAAAGTTTTGGGGAATACCTCTCTATAGATAGGATTAGCAATTTCCAGACCACCACCTCTATCCCGTTTACATAAACCTAAATCTAGGACATAGCGTAAATCATCATCAGGAACATTGCCTAACTCGTCACCAGCTAACATGGGTTGAATAATTGCTTTTACTCTATCTTCGCGCAGTCGCTCTGCTAAACTGTCTAGATGGGTGTCTTGTCTTTGAATTAAGATATCTTTGGCTTGATTGATTAAGTCTACTGTGATGGGGATATTTACGTCTTCTGCTAAATACTCTGTAACTTGACGGGCGATCGCATTGACTAACCAAGGTTGACCTTGGGTTAAATGGTAAGCGTGGTGAATGGCTTGGGGGGTAAAGATTTGCCCTGTGGCTTGGGTGTGTTGTTCGTATAAGCTTTTAACATCTTCTAAGGTGAAGTTACTTAATGTGATAGATTCTACTTTGATATTAAAGGGACTAGAGGTATTTAATCTATCAGTGCCGCCAGAGGCTACTTTATAATCACGTACATCCCGCATCCCAATTAAGGCTACACATTGGGGGAAACCTTGGGGACGACTGGGATAACCGGAGCGTAGTTGTCGCAGTACAGAGATGAGAGTTTCATCACTTAAAGCATCAATTTCATCTAAAAATACTACTAGGGGATGGGGAGAACTAGCAGCCCAAATACTGAGAACTGTTTGTAAATCTAACTGGGTGATTCCCGTTTCTTCCTTAATCTGATTGATATGTGGTAAGGGTAACTTCAAAAACCGGATCTGATTCTGCCAGTGATTTAAAATACTACTTTGCGCTGCTAGGGGATCATGGGGAAATACTGCGCCTACTTCTAAGGATAGTAGGACGGCGGTATATTTACCACTAGCTGTTAATTCTTGTGCTAGGGTGAGCATGGCAGTGGTTTTACCGGTTTGTCTGGGTGCATGGATGACAAAGTAATTGCGTTGCGCAATTAGGCGTTTTAACTCTGGTAACCGTTCGGTGGTGGGTAAGGTATAGTGGATATCTGGTTGACAGGGGCCTGCGGTGTTGAACCATTTAGTCATAAAAGTTTAGGTATAGGTTGAGTGTTGACTGTTGACGGTTGACGGGTGACGGTTGACGGGTGATGGTTGACGGTTGAGGGTTGAGGGTTGATGGGTGATGGGTGATGGGTGATGGGTCAGGGTGATGGGTCAGGGTTTAAGAGCTACGACAACCGGGATCCGGGGGTTAGAAACCCCCGTCTGATAGCTAAAGTCGGATTTATCCGACTGGGTGGGGTGTTAAATATAACATTATAAATCAGGTTAATAATCATTGTCTATAATATTAGATGTAACCTAATAACAGTCCACTTTGAGTGGACTTTGGCTATTAGACGCTTAATCTATTCCCCGGCTAATGGCTGTTGATGGTCACACCTCTTCCCAGTCAACCGTCAACAGTCATCATTTAGGAGTCCTATAAGATAAATTTAACTGAAAACGTTACAATAACGGAAATGTTCGTGGTATATCTGTAGCTAAATCAGAAAGCATCATAAAGTCTACCGCACCTAGCCATGATCCAGGACTTATCCGGTAAAAATTGCAGAGGTCATTCTTTCAAAGGTCAAGACCTTAGGGGTGCTAACTTTAGTTATGCAGATATTCGCAGCGCAGACTTTACTGGGGCTAACCTCACAGGGGCAAACTTTAGCCATGCTCAAGCAGGACTGCAAAAACGTTGGGCTATCTTTTTAGTCTGTGTATCATGTTTGCTGTCTGGAATTTCTGGATTTTTATCAGCCTTCACCGGAGTGTTGATAGCTTCTATATTTGACAGTTCCAGTCTAGAAAATCAGGTTGCTGGCTGGACTGCCTTAATAGTAGTAATTGTTGTTTTTATAGTTATCCTTCGCCAAGGATTTAACTCAGCGATCGCCGGAGCCGGAGCCATCGCCGGAGCCATCGCCGGAGCCATCGCCATCACCGGAGCCGGAGCCATCGCCGGAGCCATCGCCATCGCCGGAGCCATCGCCATCGCCGGAGCCATCGACATCGCCGGAGCCATCGCCATCGACAGAGCCATCGACATCGCCATCGCCGGAGCCTTCGTCATCGCCGGAGCCTTATTTAGTGCTTACATTGCTCGGAGAGCTATGAAAGGAGATGAAAAATACTCTTTGATTCGGAACATCGCTGTTGCTTTTGCCACCTTTGGTGGTACAAGCTTTCGCAACGCCAACTTAACAGATGCTGATTTCACTACTGCTACACTTAAAAGTACAGATTTTAGAAAAGCTAATTTAACTCGTACTTGTTTCCATAAAACTAAAAAACTTGACCGGGTTCGCCCTGGTAAAACTTACCTGCAAAATGGACAACTGCTGAAAGTTTTGATGGAAGGTCAGGGGCGAGAAAAAAACTTTGACCGTGAGGACTTACGGGGGGTTAATTTTGAAAAGGCGAATTTGGTAGATACTAGCTTTATTGGTGCTGACCTGAGCCAAGCCAATTTACAGGATGCCGATTTATCCAGAGCAATATTAGTACAGGCACAACTTAATGGCACGGATTTTACAGGGGCTACGCTTACTGGGGCATACATTCAAGATTGGGGGATTACCACTGACACCAAATTTGATGGTGTGAGATGTGAATACGTTTATATGCGACTCCCCACGAAGGAGAACCCTGATCCTCTGCGCAAACCCGATAACAATAAAGAAGTGTTTGCAGATGGGGAGTTTGGGGATTTTATCAAGCCAATATTTGACACCCTGGACTTATACCATAATCAAGATGTTGACCCCAGAGCGATCGCAATTTCATTTAAGCAGTTAGCAGAGAATCACCCAGAAGCTGATTTGCGAATTGTCGGCATGGAAGTACGAGGTGAGGATAAATTTTTACTTCGTGCCAAAACTACAGCGACAGCTGACAAGTCCCAATTGAGTGCCGAATATTCCGCTACTTATAACCAGATAAAAGGCTTGTCAGAGGGAGAAGTTAATTTACTAATAGCAGAAAAAGATAATCAAATTCGTAGATTAGAGAATATGGTAATGACGGCGCTGGAGCGCCCTAATTATTATTCAAGTACACAAATACAAGAGGTAGGAAGTATGGCTAGTAATCCCGGTGGCTTTTCAGTTGGTGGTTCTGTGGGCGGTAACGTCAACAACGTTCAAGGTGATAACAACCGCGCAGTACAGGGAGACAATAATCAGGCTGTTCTTGGTGACAATAATCAAGTTACACAACAAAATGAAGTGGGTGCAGATACGGGAGAAGCGCTCACTAAAGAGGATATTGTGAAGTTACTGGCACAATTAGAAACTTTGATTCAAGATGCAGAGTTACCAGCGGACACCAAAGAAGAAGTAATTGAAGATTTGAATGCAGCTAAAAACGCAACGGACAAAGCAGAACCAAATAAACAACGTGCGTTAGACCGTTTAACAAGTGTGAGAGAAACCTTAGAAAAAACAACTAAAACTGTAGATTCTGGTAAGCAACTTTGGACAGTAGCCAAGCCAATTATTGTGAGGGTTGCAGGTTGGTTAGGTGCGGCGGCGGGGCTTTAGTCTTCGTTTCTGGTTTCTATGTGATATTTCTCTTCTGGGGACTCTGGGTGATTTCGGTGGTGGTGCGATCGACTGTGAAACCGCAGCAGTTTAGACCACCGGGAGTCGGGGGTTTCTAAGCCCTGTCTGATAGCTAAAGTCGGATAAATCCGACTGGGTGTTAAATATATAGCAACGGACATATTGGTTAGGACATCATCATTATGGTTTTAAGGGAACAGGGAACAGGGAACAGGGAACAGGGAATAGTGAGTAGGGAATAGTGAGTAGGGAATAGGGAATAGGGGATAGGGGATAGGGAATAGTGA
>NZ_JANQDF010000063.1:0-13363 GCF_029891675.1 Anabaenopsis tanganyikae CS-531 | reverse complement strand
TCAAGCATAATTTGCTGTCTAATTATTTAATACAGCAACTCAAACGCCCAAGTATTCCTATGTGCTTGGTTTAATTGAAATTGTCCCGTGGCGCGGCTCCCTCCGCTCCCTATTTGTGCCAGTTGCGTAAGTCCTGATCCTCTAAAATCGCTATGGCGCAAGCAGATGGCTGCTTATCCATTTCATTTGATTGATCACTAATTGGCTTAACCTACTCTTAACATAAAAGCCAACATTACAGTCAGCGGCGCTACTAAAGTCAGGAATACAACACTTGTGTAGAAAATTGTATCAAAAATACCAGCTAATAAAGCACTAATATGAAAGTTGCCAAACTGTCAAAATTTTTCCCTGCTACATAATTGACCTGAAAAAAATAGTTAGAATAACATCAATACTCTCTTTTAGAGGGTTAACCTACCACAAAAGTGACAAATTTCAATTTGTATGAATGCAACTAGCCAGTCTGCCAGCCCTACCGATACATATTCCCATCGTTTGGCAGACATTGTGGGAACTGCGATCGCTCTAGTGACTCTAACACTACCTGTGTTTGTCATTGCCCACTATTCAACTGATGCTTCAAATAACCAGCAACCCCCAACCCATACACCACCAAGAAGTGGAAATTAAAAAATACTTACAACAAAGGGATCACAGCCAGTTAGCTCGAGAAAGGAGAAAACAGATTGTGAGCTAAGATTTTGAATGTGTAGACAGAGCAGCCTGAGGAAGTTGGCGACGGCGGGAATCCCTCTTTCTGTGAACAGATATCTTGATGTTTTCCTAGAGATGTATATATAGTTTGACATCCTTCCTCTGGCCGCAGCGTTTCCTGTATGCGTCGGATGACTCCCGCTCACAAAGTTTTAGCGGTAAGATGAATTGTACCGCAGAGACTTTGGTAGCATACTAATAGGGGCAATTCACCAATTGCCCCATTAAAGCTGGGTAGTTGTGACAATCAAGCAAAATTACTGGGTTAAGTCAGAAGACAGAACATTACAGTACTGTGAAACACACAGGAATTCAAGCTTGTGGCTGCGACGTGAAATACCAGGTGTTACTTGTACCAAAAAGCGGTTTTCTGTATAGGCGCAGCCTTCCCGCAAGGTAGCAAGAATCTCCCCTTCTAAGGTTAGTGGGGGAGTGTGAAATACATCGCATCAGTTGTGGGTACTTGACAAATGTGTACAAGCAGCCAAACTGAATGCTAATTTAATTTACCGTTATCAGAGGAGTTTTTTTTGTGGACTTATCCCGTATTCCTGCTCAACCAAAACCGGGTATACTCAATGTTTTAATTGAAATCCCCGGCGGGAGTAAAAATAAATACGAGTTTGACAAAGATTTACAAGCCTTTGCCCTGGACAGAGTGCTTTATTCTTCCGTACGATATCCTTATGACTACGGTTTTGTACCTAACACCTTAGCTGATGACGGCGATCCTCTCGATGGTATGGTGATTATGGATGAACCTACCTTTCCAGGCTGTGTGATTGCCGCACGACCAATTGGGATGTTAGAAATGATCGACGGCGGTGATCGCGATGAGAAAATTCTTTGTGTTCCTGACAAAGATCCGCGCTACGCTCATGTAAAATCTCTCAAAGACCTAGCACCACACCGATTAGAAGAAATTGCCGAATTTTTCCGCAGTTATAAAAATTTGGAAAAGAAGGTTACAGAAATTCTCGGTTGGCAAGATGTTGACAAAGTTGCACCCTTAGTAGAGAAATTTATTAGGGCTGCTAAAGCATAATACAAAAGCTCACAGTTATCAGTTATGAGTTATGAGTTATGAGTTTTGGTTTTTAACTCCTAACTCTAACTGTCCATTACCTTTGTCAAGACACAAACAGCCTTGGCCAGTTGTGAACGGCAAAAAATGCTCTAAAAATCTGAAAAAAAATGCAGCGTACTCTCCTTTTGGCAAAAATTCATAACTGTACCCTCACGGGGGCAAATATCAACTACGTGGGTAGTATCAGCATCGACCAAGTATTGTTGGACAAAGCTGGAATTTTACCCTATGAGCAAGTGCAAGTAGTGAATAATGCTAATGGTGAGCGTTTTATTACTTATACAATACCAGCCCCAGCTAATTCCGGCGTGATTGAACTCAATGGCGCTGCAGCACGTCTAGGAATTTCAGGCGATCGCGTGATTATTATGGCTTATGGCCAGTTTACGCCAGAAGAGTTACAAAATTACGCTCCTAAGGTAGTCCTGGTGGACGAAAACAACCGACCATTAGAAGTCTAGTCCTGGGTAAGTACTTATAGAAAACAATTAACGCTCTCCTGTGCATCCATCAGGAGAGCTAGGAGGTTAGTTTTGTGCCATCAGCTTTTCTTTATCCCGGCGGCGTTTTTTAGCGTAAAGCTGAATTGTCACCGCCATCAAGATGATCAAGCCAAAAACCACCCAAACTGTAATATCTGTTGGTAGATTATTTTTAAACACAGCCAATAAGACAATCACCAGTAACATCACGGTCGGTGCTTCATTTAAAGCCCGCAACTGCTGACCACTCCAGCGACACTCATCGGCGGCCAACTGTTTCATTAGACGACTACAGTAATAATGATAACCTACTAGAAGACAAACAAATAGTAGCTTAATGTGCAACCAACCCTGTTTTAAAACTTCGGGTTCAGTGCTTAATAAACCTATAGCCATTGCTACGGTTACCAACATTCCCGGAGTGGTAATGATGTTGTAGAGCCGTTTTTCCATAATCTCATACTGAGTTTTCAGTATGGTTTTTGCTGGTTCTGGTTCTTGGTTGGCTTCTACATGGTAGATAAATAGACGTACTAGATAGAATAATCCCGCAAACCAAACTACAATGCCAATCAAATGAAATGCTTTAAACCACGAGTAAGCCATGAACTCAAATCTCCATCAATTTTATTGTTAATAAAAATTGGATAAATGCAGTCTTAAATAATATTATCAAAAGCGAGAAAATCATTGTTCACTAGCCTTGACCATACTTAAACTTAGACAAAAAAATGATTTTTGATTGAATTACACAGGAGTTACTAAATAAACACTGAGCCACATATCAAACGCCTAAAATATGTTTTTGGAGACATTTCGACTGACTCTTGTAATTTATTCTCTATAGTTATTCCGATAACTTACCCAATCACTGAAACAGATAAGTTGAGATTTTGAATTGTTCAAGTATTTTCCTGGCTCTATAATATCGATTTTTCCCAGATTTAGCTATTTTCTGACTAGGTATTTATCCGCCGGACAAAGGGTAAAAGGTCTTCTAAAATCTCTTTGTGGTAGTGTTCTTGAGGGTAATGTCCGACATTGTTAATTTTTATTAATTCGGCATGAGGTACAGAATGAGCAAATTTTTCTGCTACATCTATGGATAGCCAAGGGTCGATCATTCCCCACTGAATCAGAATGGGTTGTTCCCATTGCTGAAAGCCAGATTCTATTTCCGACATTGATTTGTCTAGTTGTAAGTTGCGAATAGTGGCCAGCAGACTTCGCCCCGCAGTGGAAGCTTTTAAAAATGGTTTGCGATAAATATCTAAATCTTCATCTTCGATGCGGTAACGACTACCGCCTTCTAGTGTGCGATCAACCAACAGAGGGTCTTGGGTCAGCATTTCACCAGCCAATGGTAAACCCAGTTGTTTGATTTTCCAAGGTAATTTGGCAGTGGTGGAAATTGGTGTGTTTAAAATAGCTATGTTAGCAATTTGTTCTGGATGGCGCAAGGCATATTGTAACCCTACAGAGCCTAAAAATCCCTGAACAACTAAAGAAAAACGTTCCAATTCTAAGGCTTTGATGAATCCTTCTAAGGCGGTGATAAATTTATCGGGTGTGTAGGAAAAATCCCATTTTTCTGGCTGGGCGGAAAAGCCATAACCAATCCAATCAGGGGCGATCGCTCTGGTTCCTTGACTGGCTAAAGCCGGCATAATGTTCCGCCAACTGTAACTCTGTGATACTAAACCGTGTAGTAACACCACAGGCAGTAAATCTGTTTTGCCAATGGGTTCAGATTCCCGATAAAACCATTGTAGAGAATCTACGGTAATTTTATGTTCTTTTAAAGACACGTTATGTTCCTAAGAAAATCTCAAAACTATTTTTTATTTTCAATAGAAATAATCATCTCACGAATTGCGTCAGCTGTGGCCGGTGCTAGTAAAACCCCATTGCGGTAGTGTCCAGTGGCTAAGAGGACGTTACTAAAGCCTAGTAGTTTGTCAATCACTGGCGCGGGACGATTTTCAGGACGGGGACGTAAACCCGACCAGGTGCGAATAATTTCGGCTGTGGCTAAATCTGGGCAAAAGGCGATCGCTTGCTGCCAAACTTGATCTAACAATTCTTGATTAGGTGGGATTTGATCATCATGACTAGGAAACTCTACCGTCGCACCCACCCAATAATTACCATTCCCCACAGGGACAATATGTACATCATTCCCAGTCACAACCGGCTGAAACTCAGGATTATTGCCTAATGGTCGTTCTAGACGTACTTGTAACGCTTGTCCTAGTACCGGACGAATATTTACCCTCTGGTTTAGTTGTGCTGTGAGTGATGTAGAACCTAGTCCCGCTGCTACGACTATGCAATCAGCGTTAATTTTACCCTCTGTAGTGGCAAGTGCAGGAAAGTTATTACCTTCTTGTTCAATGCCCAAAACATCCACACCAAATTTAAACCTTACCCCATTGTATTGGGAAGCCTCAACCAAAGCTAAGGTCAAAGCCCTGGGATTTAGTTGACGGTCTTGGGGAGAATACACCGCAGCGGTAACTTGAGGGTGATTCACTTGAGGACAAAAAGTTTTGAGTTTGGCTGTGTCCCAAATTTCTAACTTCCAGCCTTGAGAGTGGCGAATTTCCGCCAGTTTTTCCCACTCTGGTAAATTTTCTTCTGCCCCTAAAAGCTTGATCATCCCTTGGCGGTTAAAAGGAATTTTACGACCTGTTAAAGCTTCTAATTCGGGAATTAAGGTTTCGTAGCGTTGGATGCTTGTTTGTCGCCTTTGCCAAGCTTGACCTTTGATTTTATGGCTAATCACACCCATTAAAACCCCTAGTGCCGCACCTGTGGAAGCTTGGGCGGGTGGTTGACGGTCAATGACTGTAATGTTAAGACTCTTAATTAGGCTGAGTTCATAGGCGATCGCCGCTCCCACAATACCACAACCGATAATCACTATATCCATGTTTTTAGAGGAATTTATCTTGGTATTTCTTGTTTCTATTGTGCGATCGCTTCTGGTGCTGCGCTGGGCGCAATCGCCTGAGCAATAATCTGTGGTGATGATCTTTTGATTAATTATACAAGAGTGGGGAAGTCTGGCTATTTAGCGGAAAAATTCGCGCTTTTCAAAGCCAAACATATTCGCTACCAAGGAGTTAGGAAAACTTTGGACTTTTTGATTATAAGCTTGTACAGCTTGATTATAACGCCTGCGTTCCACAGCCAGGCGTAGTAGCGCGAGGCTAACTCCAGCACATCTGGGGCAATTTCTTCGGGAATTCTCTTTTCTGGATTGTTCATCATAGTATCTACCAACTACCACCAGCGCCACCGCCACCGCTACTACCGCCGCCAAAACCATCACCACCCCCACTACTACCGTCCCCGCTACTACCGTCGCCAAAACTATTACCACCGCCGCCGCTACTGCCGGAGGTAAGATAAATCACATATCCGAACAATAAAAATATTCCCACCAGTCCGAAGCTACGTAACATCACCCATATGAAAGGAGGTTCATTCTCAGTCACCCCTGCTCTAGGTACAATGGCCACTGTATCAGGTTCAGAGGCTAAAACGACTACCAGCGCCTTTGTTCCCGCTAGGATACCACCTTCAAAATCCCCTTGTTTAAATTTGGGGATAATCTCGGTATCAATAATATTTCCCACTCTAGCATCGGGTAAAATCTCCTCTACACCGTAGCCAGTTTCAATTTCTACCCGGCGATCGCCTACTGAGATTAAGAATAATACACCATTATCTTCTCCTGCTTTGCCAATTCCCCAGTAGTTAAATAATTCG
This sequence comes from Anabaenopsis tanganyikae CS-531, assembly GCF_029891675.1. Lineage (NCBI taxonomy): Bacteria > Bacillati > Cyanobacteriota > Cyanophyceae > Nostocales > Nodulariaceae > Anabaenopsis > Anabaenopsis tanganyikae. The sequence goes on along the minus strand of NZ_JANQDF010000063.1, from coordinate 7,303 downwards.
GTGGCAAAGTCTTTAGGAGAAGCTGCTGATAAAGTGCTTGGTACTGTGACTACAGCCATTTCTGTACCCCTGTTCACCTCTAAATCAGAAATCATCTGATTAATTTGGGCTTGTGTATCCTCACTGAGGATACCCGCCATATCAGTTACCCAATCACTAGATTCCTGGCGGGGATTGGGGACTTCTTGAACTGTCACTGCTAGGCTAGGTAGAGGCGCAAAAATTACAGATAAACCCACAGATAAATTAAATATTATCACGCAAATATAATGGGGTTTATTCTCGTTAAAATTAAATTGCATTGGTTTGGCCTCGATATGGCAAAGGTCTAGAGATTATCTAGTTCACATCAGTGAATATCCCAAGACCGGACAGCAGGTAGAGAGGAAAACAACAAACTGCTTACCCTCTACCCATTGTATTCTAGCTAGTGCCTAATGTACTTATGATTTCCCACTGCTATCAGGAAGCAGTTGCAGGAATTGGTCAATATCTCCCAAAGCTGCTTGGTAGTTATTCAAAGCCGGCTGTGTATTACCCTGTCCAGCAGCTTCATCAATTTTAACTAAGTGGTTCAGCAAATCTCGGTTTTTTTCCCGTGCTGTGGGTTGGGACGAAGGCAGGAGATTGGGAATAATATAAGTCATGCTCAACCTAGCTTCTGTCATCGGACCATGTATAAAATTACCTACATTAATCCAATCCTTTTTTTCAATCAGGGTTTTTAGTTCTGCAGCGCGATCGCGCACAGCCTGAATTTTGGGAACATATTCCTGAATTCTCTCTAGTTGAGTTGCTGAGTAGGTTGGAGGTGCAACTGTGCCACTAGGACCACCACAGCTAATAAGTAATGTGGCTAATAATACTAAAATCAGCGAAAAAATCGAGCGTTGACGCGCCATAAACTGAATTGAATTTGTTTTGTATGTGCCGACTAACAGTGTAATTTTAGATCGTTGGGGTGATTTATCGTTCTACTTCACAAGGTATTTTCCTGAAAAATCTAGTTATGGGGGTTGGTATTTTGGCTTTATTCCATAATTACTGAGTACTTTGAGGAAAATTAAGTATAATTACTCAAGATAACCCTGAGCAGTCTCCCAAGACTTAATCAGCAGTTGTTAATCTCCAGAATTGTCAAGAAAGGGAAATTTTAAATTTGCTAAGTATCAAAGGTACTGATAAGCTCCAAACACTAATATAATCAGCCTTCTGGCGGTTTTTCTGTCCTAACATTCCCCATAGTTCCGTAAAATATAGGAGTGTTTTTTCGTGAACGCATCTGAACAAGCAACAAACCTTGAACTCGCCAGCAAGATTGCTACCGTAGTGAATTTGTTTAAATTGGAGTTTCCTGATGCTAAATCAGATCTCAAACCTTGGAAGAATGACCCAGATACCAGGGAGTTGGTAGATCCAGATTCTATAGACATCGGTTTTCACTTTCCGGGAATCAGCAAATCTTGGCGCAGTCGCAGTATCTTAATTCAAATCCGCTTTTACCAAGATCCCATAAGTGACTCACGGCGTGCCATTGGTTTAGAAGTTGCAGGTTTTGACCACCGTGGTGAGGCGTGGCGACTGTCTACAGTAGAAAACTGGAGTTTTGTCGGTATGTGTGAACCTGCTCCAGAAGTCGGTGACAAACTCAAGCAGATTTGTCGGCACATTTTAGAGGTGTTTAATAAACCTAGTGATTAAGACTCATTAATCAGGGGTCTTGGTGTTTTACACTTACCATCGACACAATAGGCTGATTGATAGGTACTCTCACGCTTGCCAAAAAGAGTATAACGGTGGTCGCGGATTTGTTCATAAAAGCGATCGCCCACCCACTTCATCCCAGGTAAACCCCGGTAAGCATCTACAAATACTCTTCCCATAGGTAATAACCTCCCAATCTCTTCAGCAGCGTCACTACCTTGCCAACGTCTTTGCGGTGTATCGCCATCAATTAAAATTAAAATCATCCCCAGTTGACAATCTTGGGGGGTAATTCCCCACCGTGCTAGTGTTTGTTCATCTTGCATGGGAACGTAGCGAAACAGCCTTCCTTGCTCTAGGGTTTCTAGTAATTGCACTAGGGTAACACAGAGATTACAGTTTCCATCGTAGATAACGTAGTAATTCATAAAATTGACTTCTTTGGATGGAGGTAGATAGGTAGTGAGGAAAATAAGTACAAAGACTGAGGCAAAAGTGTGACTTTTTGAGTGGAAATAAAACCAACATCTCCCCATTCCTCAATTAGGTACACTAGAATTTAATTCTAAATCATCTAGGAATACCAAAGAGAATGTCTAAAAAGCGTAATTCACCATTACCCAGTAATCTCTTTCCCTCCCAAACTCCCTATCAGTCAGAGAACTGGGAGGAGAGAGTCGCCCAGGTAGGGTATCGCTTTAACCGACAGTATCAAAAGCAAGACTTGGAATTACCAGCAGAAATACAGGAAATGCCCATATATCAAGAATGGGTAGCGGGGATTTTGTCAGGGAGAATTGTTTCTCCTTTTTGGGAAATTGCTCAACCGAAAAAAAACCAGCAATGTTTAGATATTGGCTGTGGTGTCAGCTTCTTAATCTATCCTTGGCGGGATTGGTCAGCATATTTTTATGGTCAAGAAATCAGCACTGTGGCGCGGGATACCCTCAATTCCCGTGGTCCCCAATTGAATTCTAAGCTGTTCAAAGGTGTAGAGTTGGGGCCAGCCCATCAATTAAACTACTCGCCCAACCAATTTGATTTGGCGATCGCTACAGGTTTTAGCTGCTACTTTCCCCTAAAATATTGGGATGCTGTGTTACTAGCAGTCAAGGGGGTGTTAAAACCAGAGGGACATTTTGTATTTGACATCCTCAACCCAGAACACCCTTTAGCAGAAGATTGGGCAGTTTTGGAAACATATTTGGGGGCTGAAGTATTTCTAGAACCGATAGCCGATTGGGAAAAAATCATCAAAGCTACTGGTGCAAAAATAGTGAAGCAGCAATCAGGAGAATTATTTGATTTATATAAAGTCAAGTTTTGATACTTTTCTAACTTTCAGAACTCCATACTGTATAACCTTAGGCTGAGGACTTAAGTATTGATCTTGAGAAGAATGAGGTCAGGTAGTAATCCACTGTGGATTATGCAGATGAACTCAATACAGGAGTTTTTTTTTATGGCTGATGCAATCCAAAACGTTGACCTAGATAGCACCATCTCCGCATTGCAAACAGACCTGACATCTATCCCTACAGACCAAGCCATGGCTATCATCAATACTTGGCAGCAACAACTCTCAGGAACTGACCTAGCTGAAGACTTGGGTGAACTGAAAGAGGCGCTCCTCAGTGGCGATGCGGCATCCATTGCGGATATTCTGGTTGACTTAGGTGAAGATACTCAAAGCGCAGCAGCTAACGCTACCGGTAACATAGCCGATAAAGTGCAGCGACTCGGAGAAATGCTTTGTCAAGCTGGTAATTCTTTGGGCTAGTTGTAAATCTTTTCCATTTCATCTAGGATAGCAGACATAATGGGCATGAGCAACTGTGTCTCTACCCACAGTAACCACTGTATACAAGCAAACAACCTAATAAGTTGTGTCCCTGAGTACATTGTGAACTGGCAAGTCTTAACTGATAATTGTTAAGGAACCTCACCCCCCTTTGATTTCCGGTCAAAGTCTCCCCTGGGGTGGGGTTCTTTTTCAGGTTCATACAACAGTAAATATATGGGCTACAACGGCAAAACCCTGGCGGAACTTTATCAAAATACACTCCTCAATGACGTACTGCCATTTTGGGAAACATATTCCCTGGACTGGGAGCATGGCGGCTATTTCACCTGTTTAGACCGCAGTGGTCAGGTTTATGACACAGATAAATTTATCTGGTTACAAAATCGTCAAGTGTGGACTTTCTCCATGCTATGCAACCAGCTAGAAAAACGGGAAACCTGGTTAGCAATTGCCAAAAATGGGGCTGATTTTCTGGCTCAACATGGCAGAGATGCTGAAGGTAATTGGTACTTTGCCCTTACCCGTGCAGGTCAGCCACTGATAGAACCCTATAATATATTTTCTGATTGCTTTGCCGCCATGGCATTTAGTCAATACGCCTTAGCTTCTGGCGCAGACTGGGCTAAAGATGTGGCGCTGCAAGCCTATAACAATGTTTTGCGCCGTCAGGATAATCCTAAAGGCAAATATAACAAGACCCATCCGGGTACTCGCCCCATGAAGTCCTTAGCTGTACCCATGATTTTAGCTAATCTCACTTTAGAAATGGCATGGCTGCTACCCAGTGAAACCCTTGAGAATGTCCTAGCTACCACTGTTAAAGAAGTGATGACGGATTTTCTTGACCAGGAACGGGGACTGATGTATGAGAATGTCACCCCTAACGGTTCTCACATTGATTGCTTTGAGGGGCGGTTAATTAATCCTGGTCATGGGATTGAGGCTATGTGGTTTATTATGGATATCGCTAGCCGGAAAAATGATACTGATACTATTAATCAAGCTGTTGATGTGGTGCTAAATATCCTCAATTTTGCCTGGGATAATGAACACGGCGGATTATATTACTTTATGGATGCAGAGGGTCATCCCCCCCAGCAATTGGAATGGGATCAAAAACTATGGTGGGTGCATTTAGAATCTTTAGTTGCATTAGCCATGGGCTATCGCTTGACGGGGCGTGAGTCTTGTTGGCAATGGTACCAGAAAATGCATGATTATACTTGGTCACACTTTGCTGATCCTGAAGGTGGGGAGTGGTTCGGTTATCTCAATCGTCGTGGGGAAGTGTTGTTAAATCTCAAGGGCGGTAAGTGGAAGGGGTGTTTCCATGTACCCCGTGCATTGTATCTTTGTTGGCAACAGTTTGCAGCGCTCAGTTAACTGGGATTTTTCCCAGTATAGCCTCTGTGCAAGGTCTGTGGGGAGTGGTACAGGTAAAAGAAGATGACAAAAGAGATTAATTTAATTGCTGTTGCGGATAAATTCACACATCAAGGTCAGGTTGTAGCCATTCAGTCTTTGGGGAATGGTAATATTAATGAAACTTTTCTGGTAACTCTCAATTGTGCCAAGCTACAGCATTTTGTGTTGCAACGCATTAATACCCAGGTGTTTCGGCAGCCGGAATTGGTAATGCAGAATATGCGTATTGTCACAGATCATGTTGGCGATCGCCTTAAAGATAGCCCAGTTAATCGCCCCTGGAAGTTTCCCCGGGTTTTATCAACTGAAGATAGTCAAGACCTGTGGTTAGATGAGAATGGCCGCTGTTGGCGAGCTATTAGCTTTGTGGAAAATGCCCAATGCTTCGACACCCTGGAAGATAGTTACCGCGCCTCAGAAGTCGGCTATGCTTTGGGGATGTTCCATCATCTCATCAGTGACCTACCGCCAACAACACTAGCGGATACTTTACCAGGGTTTCATATTACACCACTTTATCTACAACAGTATGAGGAGATCCTGGCAAAAACTCACCCACACCTATCACCAGAAGTCAATTATTGTTTACAATTCGTTAGCTATCGCACCAGTTTTACAGATATTTTAGCAACTGCCATCAGTAAGGGTAAACTACCATTACGCCTGATCCACGGCGACCCTAAAATCAATAATGTGTTGTTTGATCGAGGGACTCACAAAGCAGTCAGCCTGATAGACCTGGATACCGTCAAACCGGGATTAATACATTATGATATTGGTGACTGCGTGCGATCGGGTTGCAATCCCCTGGGAGAAGAAACCCAGTATTGGGAACAAGTTTATTTTAATACAGAACTATGTCAGTTAATTCTACAGGGTTATCTGGCTGTGGCTCAAGGTTTTCTCACAGAGAATGACTACACCTACATTTATGATGCCATTAGGTTGATTACCTTTGAGTTGGGATTGAGGTTTTTTACTGACTATTTAGCTGGGAATATTTATTTTAAAGTCAAATATCCAGAACACAATTTGGCTAGGGCCTTAGTTCAATTTAAGCTGACTGAAAGCATCGAATCTCAAGAAACCACAATTAGCCAAATTATCCGAGATTTGAGATGAGAAATCAGACATTTTCCTTACTACCCTTTCCCTCACAGCAATTCTTACCCAATATACAGATTATAGGTAATATCCACCGATATGCAAATCAACTTACCCTGAATTACCAAGTTATCGGTGACTTACAACAGCTTGTGATTCCTCGTCGGTTATCAGATACACCGACCCGTCACCATGAACTATGGAAAAATACTTGTTTTGAGTTTTTCTTGGGTATTAAAGGTAATCCACAGTATTGGGAGTTCAACCTTTCCCCTGCTGGAAATTGGAACGTTTATCACTTTGATGGATACCGTCAAGGGATGAGAGAGGAAACAGCTTTTGATCTTCTTCCCTTCACTACCCAGTACCAAGGAGATAGTTTAACCCTGGTTGTGGATCTTGATTTGGGTCAAATCATCGTCATAGAACAGGAAATAGAAGCAGCAATTACTACTGTGATAGAAGATAAAAATAGTAATATTACTTACTGGGGATTAACTCATAGTGGGGTAGAGCCTGACTTTCATCGGCGAGATAGCTTTATGATTGATTTGTAACTGTGCGATTCGTTCTTCCTAAATGAGCATTTATGCTCAGGGACGGAAGGTAAGACTGGGTAAAACCAGAATCTTATAACTGTGTGTTCATGTGGGTGAGAATCCCACCCCCTAGGTGCAAGGGTGACAGCATCTTCCTTACGGTAGCGACTAGCCATCAATCTGTAAAGCACCGAGGAAAAGGCGTTCATACTGGGAGCCTAACCTGGTACACGTCGAGCAAAGTACCCATGAGTAGTCAACGAAGATGTGTTTGAAGCGTCGTTACCCTAAACCAGCCAAATCAGGCTGATAGGCTGGAACCAAAAGGTAAAGGATAAGGAAACGGCTATTATGTGCTAGACCGTTAAGCACTTCCGATAAACCAGGCGAATAGCATCACTCTAAAGGTACACAGAATGGACACATGGAACGAAGTAACCCCTTGTTAGCCCTTTTAGAAGGTCGAATCTAAAAGTAGGTGCTAACCGGATGCTGCAAGCGGGGAAGATTGAGTCAGAAGCGAACGCTTAGGGTAATGCCTAAGATATGCTGACAGATTCACGGTGATATGGAAGATAAAGTCTCTAGTAGGAATTATGACTAAAACGAGTGTAAAGACTACGGTAGAATGGAACACGATTAACTGGAAACAGTTAGAACGTCGTGTTTACAAAATCCAAAAACGAATTTATCAAGCCTCAGCCCGTGGTGATGTCAAGGTTGTTCG